>JAAFHI010000705.1 GCA_013298335.1 Actinomycetota bacterium | reverse complement strand
CGTTCACGTCGCTCCGGCGTCGGCGGACGCCCGATGAGATACCCGGTCGCCGTGCCCGCGCCGTTGGCCTGAACGTCGCTGACGCCGAAAATCTCGATTTCACCCGTCCGGGAAAGGGTCATTACCACGCCGTACTCGCGAATCACGTCGAGCCACGGTTCAAAAATCAGGGTTTCTCCCCGTTCGAAGGACTTCCGGCACCACGTCTCGACATTTTTCCCGAGCGTCGGGCCGCGTCCGAGCACCCGTTCGCGCGCCGCCACCCCGAACGGATGCTTGATGACCCACTTCATCTCCGAATCTGAACAGGTCGCGGCGACGTGGCGGGCCAGTTCGTCGAGCGTCGCGCATTCCGCTGCGTCCGGGTCGGCAATGCCAAGTTCCAGTTCGAGCCGATGGCTGAAAATTTTCGAATTCACTGCCCGGACGACCTCCGGCGCGGGGCCGTCAATCAGCGCGCCGGTCCGGACGCCGACCGCGTCGGCGCGCGGCGTCCGACCCCACGGCGTAAAGGTTCTAAAGGATTGATCCGGCGGGTTTTCCAGCGACACCGGCTCGATGAAATTGCCCTCGGCGGCCTGCCGAAGCTCGGCGTGCCACGCTTCCGGCGCGAGCAGTCCGTCGCCGGTCCGGGCCAGCCACCGGACCACATTGAACGCCAGCCGCCGGTTCACCGCGTCATAAATCGGATGTTGAACGTAACGCGGGCCGGGGGCGGCCAGCTCCGTCTCGAAGTCGGAATTGACGAACCACAGCCGCGGTGGGTGCTGGGTGCTGAGATTTGTTACTCGGTTGACCAATAAGTCCCTTGACGGCCGGCCATCAGGCCGAAGCACTTTATTCCGTATTCCACTATTTTCCCATTTTCTTCCGTTCCAGGAAGTCGAGGTTGAGCCGCGCCGAGCGGTAGTCGGGATTGACCCGGAGTACTTCCCGAAATTCAGTGGCGGCTTCGTCGTCACGTCCGAGTCGCATCAGGGCCACCCCAAGGTTGTTGCGGATCTGGACCGAGTCCGGTTGACGGGCGATCAGCGTTCGGTAGATCGGGACAGCGCGGTCTGGGGCACCGTCAAGCAGGCAAACATCCGCCAGCGCCTGCTGGATTTCGGGGAAATTGGGAAAAAGAATGTTGGCCCGGTCGAGTTGTTGGCGCGCGCGCGGAAGCTGTCCGGATTTGGCGAGCAGTTCGCCATAAACTTTGTGGACGATCCCCCACTGAGCCGAGACCGGTTGCAGGTCGCGGGGTTCCTCGGCGAGCATGGACGTAAAAATTCGTTCGAACTCGGGGAGGTTCCCGTTGGTGAAGGCGCAGATGCCGAGTCCGGTGCGGGCATGGAGGTTGCCGGGAACGCGGGCCAGCGTCAGCAGGTAGAGCCGTTCCGCCTCCGCCTGATTGCCCTGGCCCTGGGAAATCGTCGCGAGTGCAACGGCGGCAACGGGGTGGCCGGGGTCGGTTTTCAGAAAGGCTGTGAAAAGTGCCTGGTTGTCGCGCCAATCGGGATTTCGAAACACGGTGACCGCGCCGTACCACATACACAACGCCGTGAAACAGACCGGAAAGACGATTTGGTACGGGGTGCCTTTGGATTGCCGCCATCCCAGGTCGAAGAGCCAGGCGGCGAGAATGGCGAAGGCGACTGATGGCAGATAGAGCATGCGTTCGGCGATGACCGAGCCGGTCGAGAAAAAAAGATTGCTCATCATGCTCGCGGTGATGAACCAGAATCCGACGGCAAACGACACGATCGGTGCCTTCCGCCGGGCCCGCCAGCCGATCCAGGCCAATCCGAGCAGCCAGCCCAGCCCGACCCAAGCGCGCCAGTCGGGTGTTTGAAGAAAGCGGAAGTTGGACTGATCGTAGACCGGGCGCAGGGGATATCCGACCGTCAGCAAACGCAGCCATTCAGCCGCCGCTGCCGACATCGTCACGAGGCGCTGAAAAAACGGAAGATGGACTACCCCCTGCTCGCCGGTACTCGTAAGGACCGAATTGACCGACATCCGGGCGGCCAGACAGATGAGGAACATGAGGGCAAAGCCGGAATAGGGAAGCAGTCGCGCTGGCCGATAGGGAGCGGCTTCGGGGAGGGCGTCGGGTTTCCAAAGGAGCAGTTCAACAAGGAACAGCAGCGCCGGCAAAGTCAGCGTGTGTTCTTTGGTCAGGATCGCCAACAGATAGACGAACAGGCTCGCGGCGAACCATCCCCAACGTGTCCGGCGGTTTTCGGGAGAGATCGGCGGTTTCCGAAAAAGTGTCCAGCAAAGCCAGGCCAGCGCCATCCAGAAGAAAGCGAGCAATTCGCCCCGCCCGACCGTGTTGGCAATCGCTTCGGTGTGGATCGGATGAATCGCGAAGAGAATCGCCGCTGCCGCCGTTACCCGCATCCCAACCCCGTGACGGCGCAGCAGCAGGATCAGAAATCCCGTATTGGCGGTATGGAGCAGAACGTTGACCAGGTGGTAGCTCCAGGGATTCAATCCCGTCCACAGATGATTGGCCAGAAAACTCAGCATCAGAACCGGACGGTAACTCCCATTGTCGGACGACCAGTTCTGCCAGTATCCCTGTTTGAAAAACTGGAGCGGGTTGGTGTGATTTGCCAACTGCGGGTTCGTCTCGATGATGCCGATATCATCGAAGGCAAAACCGTTCCGGATGGAGTTGGCCGAAACCGCGAAGGCCAGCCCGAGAATCAGCCAGACGACTATCCGTGGAGACACGGAAAACGGCACGGCGGACGGTCCGGACGGAGAAGGGTGCGGTTTGGAACTCATGGCGAGGAATCACGCAAATCGGGGTGGATAGGCGGGGCATCTTGCCGGTTTGACCCAGACGGCGTCAATTGGACGGCCTCCGGCTCGACGTCCCGGATTGGGGGATTTTCATCCGCTGGTTGGATTTTGCTTGTACCGCTCCGGTCTTTATGAGAATTGTCTCATTCAATTTTCACCGAAAATCGAAACGAGCCGCCGGTCCCAAAGGTCCGGTCGGCTTGAGCTGTACTCACCCTTTTCCGCACAAAAGGAGTCAGAAATGGCAGAGACCAAAAGAACGACCGAGATTGCCGTCGGCATCGTGCTGTTGCTGGTCGGCGCGCTGC
>JAAFHI010000948.1 GCA_013298335.1 Actinomycetota bacterium | reverse complement strand
CCGGCCTACGATTTGAACCCGGTGAACGGCGTCGTGACGCCCTCGCGTCCGCGCGTGCCGAACGGCGCGATCTACAACAACTACGGCTTTTACGCCCAGGACGTCTGGGACGCGATTCCCGAGCGGTTGCGGATTTCGGCGAGCCTGCGCTACGGCGTGACGTCGTACCGCGCGCGTTCCGCCGACAACCCGACGGTTGGCGGGCGTCCGCTCGTGGTGGACGACTCGATCCGCAACGATGCCTTCACCTTCCGGGTGAGCGGCGTCCTCAACGTCTATAAGGGATTCTCCGTCGCGGGCAGCGCGAGCCGCGGCTTCCGCGCCCCCAACATCACCGACCTCGGCGCGCTCGGCATTCAGGGGAACGGCATCTTCGAAGTCGCCGCCCCGAACGTCGCGGGCCTCAACGCGACGGTCGGGACGACCGCCGACCCGAGCGCCGTCTCGACCGGGATTCCCGTCCGCCAGGTGACGCCCGAGCGGAGCATGAACTACGAAGGCAGCCTGCGGTACCGCAATCGGCGCATCGACACCGATCTCACCGGTTTCGTGACCAACATTGACGGCGTGCTGACCTCCCAGACGCTGATTCTGCCGCAGGGCGCGGTCGGAACCCGACTCGGTTCGGAACTCATCACGTCGCAGAACGCCAATGGCGCGGTCTTCGTCGCGGCGGCGGCCAACGCCGTGCGCGTCCGGACCAACTTCACCAACGCCCGCATTTACGGTTTTGAGTACACCCTCGACGTGAACGTGACGCGGGATTTGACCGTCGGCGGAAACGTGACCTACATCCACGCCGAAGACCTCGCCACCGGTCTCGCGCCGAACATCGAGGGGGGCACGCCGCCGCCGAACGGCGTTTTCCGCGTGCGCTACCAGCCGAGCGGCAAGCGCTACTGGGTTGAAACCTCGGTCGTGGCCGCCAACCGGCAGGACCGGCTGTCGTCGCTTGATCTGGATGACCGCCGCATCGGCGCGCCCCGCTCGCGGACGCAGATTCAAAACTTCTTCCGGCGCGGCGCGACCGCGCGCGGCTTCGTCTCTCCGGGGGCGGACGGCATCTTCGGCAACGCCGACGACACGCTGCGGCTGACCGGCGAAACGCTGGCGCAGATTCAGAACCGCGTGCTCGGCGCGGCCACCAGCGCGCCGCAGTTCCGCGCCGTCAACGGCTACGCCACCTGGAATCTGCGCGGCGGTTACCGCTTCAACGAACGCCACGAAGTGCTGCTCGGCCTCGAAAACATTCTCGACAAGAACTATCGCGGCATCAGTTGGGGCACGGACGCGCCGGGACGCAATTTCACGATGCGCTACACGGTGCGGTTTTAGCGTGCCGTTGACACGCGTTCTCGACCGGGGCGGGGTTCATTCGAATCCCGCCCTTTTTCATT
The DNA here is from genome assembly GCA_013298335.1 of Actinomycetota bacterium. Classification (GTDB taxonomy): domain Bacteria; phylum Acidobacteriota; class Blastocatellia; order Chloracidobacteriales; family Chloracidobacteriaceae; genus JAAFHI01. The sequence goes on along the minus strand of JAAFHI010000948.1, from coordinate 929 downwards.
TCCGTGGGCGACATGTATTAAGGATCGCGCGCGTACGATGTGGGAAACCGAAAAGTTCCGCGCGTCGGACCGGGATTAAATGCGCCCGAAAGCGTCATTTGGCGCCGGCTCTGGCCGTTTTCTCCGGCTGTCTTCCGGGGGGCGTGGCGCGTCGGATTCATTTTTGCTAAAAACGGTGAAGAATCCGGTTCATTTCTGGATAAGTGTCGTTGTTCCGATCTTCACTTTCGGTTCAGGGGGTATCGTCTGCCTGTTTCGAAGCGGATCGGTGGTTCGAGCATCATTTTTTTGAAGAGGTATCAATGCGCGATAAGCAAAATTCAAAAGGTTTGACTCGCGGACGTCTGGGAAGTCTCTTCGCGTTGGCGGCGCTGGCCGGTCTCGTGTTTGGCTGGATGCCGAACAGCGTGACGGTTTCCGCCCAAAACGGGAAAGACAAGAAGGGACGGGCTGAGCAATCAAAGCCCGTTCAACAGGAAGAAGGAGCTTTGCCGGAATCATGGAATCCTGAAAAGGAGAGAGCCGCGCGCGCGGGCGCTTTCGGGTACGACAAGGTTTCCAAAACGCCGACCGACCTGGACCCGGCGATTGAAAAACAGAAGTACACCTCGGTTCGGACCAAATCCGGGGTGAAGCTGACGGCCGAAACACCGATGATTTCGGAAGGCGCGGAACTCAGCATGGAGCGCGATCGTGAAGAGCGTCGCCGCGGCAGAAAAGGCAAATCGCCAAAAGCTGCGCGTGCCCCAAAAGCATTGGCCAGCACCCCGAACGTTGGTCACAAGGCGATTCCCTCAACGATTGTGGCTTCGGAACAGGAAGAGCCATCGGTCATCGGTCTGGCGTCAGGTCCTAAAGCAGCCGGCCTCATTCGGAGCTTCGACGCGGCCGATACCGTGACCAACACTGTCACCAACGCTGGAAGCCTA
>JAAFHI010000880.1 GCA_013298335.1 Actinomycetota bacterium | reverse complement strand
GGACGAGGGTTCGACTCCCTCCATCTCCACCAATTCAAAAAGGCCCGGATTCACCTCCGGGCCTTTTTCATTTCAAACGTGGACTCCGATTGAAAAGTTGATTCCAAACCAATCGCAAAAACCGTCCGCCGCCGTTTCGCGCCGGAAATCTCCGTTTTTTTCCTATCTGCGTCGTTCGGAGACCGTCCGCCGCCGTTTTGGACCGAAAATCTCCGTTTTTTTCTCATCCGCGCCGTTCGGAGGCCGTCCGCCGCCGTTTCGCGCCGAAAATCTCCGTTTTTTTTCCATCCGCGCCGTTCCGAGGCCGTCCGACTCCGTTTCACGCCGAAAATCTTCGTTTTTTTCTCATCCGCGCCGTTCGGAGACCATCCGCCGCCGTTTCGGACCGAAAATCTCCGTTTTTTTCAGAACCGCCGCGCAATGTTCCGGTCTGGACTTTCAACCCGGCATTTTTTGAAAAATTTTTCCGAAAAAAAGTGAACCGGAACGCTCCCCGCGTGTTTGTGAAAAACGCGTGACGAAGAACGGTCTTCCGAAACGCGCAATACCCAAAACACATTCGACCAGCGGAGTATTTCCACAATGATGAATAATCTCGAACGCCGACGTTTTGAAATGCTGGGAAGGGTCAAGGATTTCGCGACGTCCCGCCCCGCACAATTTTCTCCCGAGACGCCCGCCGGGCAACTGCTCGCGACGATCGTGGCGAGTCTCGCCGAACTCAACGAACACGGCAGCGAAAAGACTTCCCGAAAGGGCGAGTCGCGCTCCAAACAGAATCGCAAGGAGGATATGCGGGAAGCGCTGAGGGAGGACCTCCTCGCCATCAGCCGGACCGCGCGGGCGCTGGCGGTCCGTTATCCCGAACTGACCGAAACGTTCAGGATTCCGAAAACCATGAACGACGTCGCGCTGCTGACGACCGCCCGCGCCTTCGCGCGCGACGTCCAGCCCCGCCAGAGCGAGTTTGTCGCCTTTGAACTCCCGGCGGATTTTGTCGAGCGCCTGAACGCCGACATCGCGGAGTTCGAGTCGGCCATCAGCGAAAGAAACACCGCCGCCGAAAACGTCTCGACGGTGTCGGGCGTCATCGACGCGAGCATTGCGCGGGCGATGGAAGCCGCCATGCAGCTCGACGCAATTCTCAAAAACCGGTACCGGAATGATCTCGTGAGCCTCAACGCCTGGCTGCGGGCGAACCACGTCGAACGGGTCGGTCGCGCCGCCGCCGCTCCGGAGCCGACGCCCGGCCAAAGCGTCGCCGCCGCGAATTGACTCCACCAATCAGGCGGACCGTTCCCCTCGGGATTGTTCCACCCGGATTTCCACCAGCGCCTTGCGAAAGCGGGCGCTTTTTTCATGGGGACCGAAATAGCGGACACGACACAAAAACCGTCCGGACATCAGGCCAAACGGATACAGGTTTGCTATTCTGGTGGTGTTCCGGACGCGCCGTCCGATGCAATTTTTCACTCAATCGAATCAGACAAGTTTGAGACACTTGAAAGATGGGAATTGTTTTGCGGCTGCGCCGCCTGATGTGCGGAATGGCTTCGCCTTTCCGCTACGCGCTTCCCATACATTCCGCGAGGGGCTCGGCCCCGAGCGGATGTACCGGGCTGAAGCCCTCAATCTTTTGAGGTGACCGATGCGGAAAGGCAGAGCCTTTCCGCACATCAGGCGGCACAGCCGCGGTACAAATACTCATGTGAACCGATTTTGCCTTCAACTTTGTACGCCTCACCCGTCGCACCACCGGGCCACAACGAGGATGAGCGTCTTTTTCCCTGGAGTGCTGAATGAACCGTCTTCGTGAACGACTGAAGGATCCGGCGTTCCGCAAGGAAGTGCGCGGCGCGATCATCGCGTTCATCGTCACCAGTTTCTTTCTGGGCGGGTCGTTCCTCTGCATTTTCCTCGCGCTGGTCGCCAGTCAGTCCGGGGAATACGGCATTGCCCAGGGGCTGTTCATCGCCTCGCTGGTGCTGGCGTTCGGCGGCGGCATCTACGCCGTGCCGCGGCTCGCGAAGCGCATCCGGATGGAATTCCTCAATTTCCGGATCAGCTATGCCTTCACGCAGGAAACGGCCTTTTTTCTGCTCATCACGATCGTCGTCGCGCTGGCCGCGTTCAATACGGGCAACAACCTGCTCTATCTGGTGTTCGCGGTGCTGTTGAGCGTGATCATCGCGTCGGGCGTGGTGTCGGAGGGCATTCTGCGCGGCATCGACGTGGGATTGCGCTTTCCCGAACACGTCTACGCCATGCAGGAAGTCAAACTCGACGTGATGCTGACGAATTACAAACGGCTTTTCCCGTCGCTCTCGCTGACGGTCAGCGTCGAGCTGGACGAAAACGAGCGCCGCGACACCATCCGCGCGCGGTTGGGCAACCTCTTTCGAAAGAACAAGGCGAAGCAGGAACTCGAAAAACTCGCCCACTTCACGGTCGTCCCGGCCCGGCAGCGCATCCGGCACACGGTGCCCTACACTTTCACGAAGCGCGGTCGCTACCACATCGTCGGCTTTT
>JAAFHI010000331.1 GCA_013298335.1 Actinomycetota bacterium | reverse complement strand
GACGGCGCCGCTGCCGGTGAAGGACACGAGCGAGTTGATGTTGGCCGGCGTTCCGCAACCGCCGCCGGTGGTGCAGGTCGCGGTGGTCGAGCAACTTGAGGACTGGGTCGTGACGTTGAGTGTCCAGCCGCCCGCGATGCTGCCGCTGTCGATGGAGCCGAAGTCATCCACCACGAAGAGATTCCAGGTACCGTTCGGGTTGACGTTGTTGAAGACCGACAGCAGCGGCGTTACCTGCGTGACCGCGCCGGGTCCGGGGGCCGGGAAGGTGTCGGAAGCGCCTGAGTTGGTCGGGCGGTAGGTTCCGCTCGCCGCCGAACCCGGCAGGGTCGTCGCCGCCGCGTCATCGAACGTGAAGGTCCGTCCGGTCATGGTGCCCCCGATGTCCGACATCAGGACGCACTGCTGACCGCCCGGTCCGACGAGGATGATGTCGACATCGCTCGGGAAGGCATGGGTGTAGTTGTTGATGGTCGCGGTGACCTTGGTGACCGAGCCGGTCACGCCGCTGACCGCGATGGCCGCCGGATAGGGCGTCGCGGGCTGGGTGCCCGTAACGACCGACCCCGGAATCGTGATGGCGGTCGTGTTCGAAACCGTCGTGACGGACGGGGCGCCGAGCGCGCAGGAGGTCGCGACCGAGAAGGTCGAGACGTTCTGCGTGATCGGACCGCCGCTGTAGGTCGTCGTCGCGGTGAAGTTGATGGTGGTGAACGGCACGAACGTCTGGTCGAGTTTGACCGCGAAGGTGGCGTTGGGAACGGTCGCTCCGGCGTTGATCGTGCCGTAGCTCGCCGTCGGCTGGGTGATGGTCACGTTCGGCGTGGACGTCGAGATCGTGACGCTCGCGCCGGTGGCGGTCGAGCCACCGAGGTTGGTGAGCGGAATGCTCAGGTTGAGCGTTTCGCACGGTTCGAACGCGCCGTCGCCGTCGCTGTTGGTCGGACCGGCGGCTTCCGTCGCCGTGACCGCGCCGCGCGTCAGGAACGGAGGCACCGGCTGAACAGCCTGGCCGCAGCAGAGGAAGCCTGCCGAGACCTGAACCGAGTCGATGCGCCAGCCGGTTGACGCGACGAGGTTGTCGGTCCCGAGCCGCCACCGCAGGCGGAAGAAGTTGCCGGTCGCAGCCGCCGGAAGGTTGGCGGTGGAGGTGATGTAGCCCGCCGAGTTGCCGGTCCACGCGGCCCGGCCCTGAATCGGGCTTTGATTGGCGGGATCGTTCGAGATGGTGCCGTTATAGCCACCCGCCGCGAAAGTGCCGCCAGCGGTGACGATGTCCTGCCACGCGCCTTCGTTGATGCTGATTTCGAGCACGCCGCCGTCGAAACCGCTTTCCGTGACGAAGTTGTTGCGGAAGGTCACCTGGCCCGCGCCGGTCGAGAAGATAATCGGCGAGGTCAGGATATTGTCGGTGACAACCCCCGGATTGGCCGCGAAGACCGAGTTCGGGGCGGTATCGGGCGTCGAAGCCTGGGTGGCCCACGCCGTGCCGGTGCCGGTGATGGCTCCGGTCCAGTTGGCGGGAAGGGCCGGAACGGTCACGCCGTCGAAGTTTTCAGCCAGATTGACCGTCAGCGTTCCCACCTGGAAGGTGAAGGTCGCCGTGCCGAGGCTGCCGCCGCCGTCGGCCAGCGCCAGCGTCGCCGTCACGGTGGAACCGCAGACCTGCGCCGGGTTGACCGTGAAGGAGAAGGAACGGGTCGCCGAACCGCCGATGCCGAGCGTGCCGAAATCCTGCGCGGCGCTCGGGGCCGTCACGCCGCCCGAGGTCTGAAGGGTCGCAATCACGTTGCCGTTGGTGGCCGCCGTGCCGCTGTTGGTGAGCGAGAAGTTGACCGTCACGGTTTCCGCCGGATCGAGCACGCCGTTGCCCGGCGCGCAGCTTTCGGCGGTGATCGCCTGACCGGAACCGCCGACCACCGGAATGATCGCCGTGTTGCCGTTGTAGGCGACGAGCGCGAAATCCTGGTCGGTCGTGTCGGCGTTGCCCGGCAGACCGTCGCCCGCGATGTTGGTCGCCAATACGCGGACCGTGAAGGGCGTACCGACCGCGAAACCCGCCGGGAGGAACACCGATTCCACGTTGTTGCGGATGTCCGCCACGCCGCCGGTTACGGAGTTCGCGCCGGTGAAGACGTTGCCGCGGAAGGTGTTGCCGCCGATGGTGACTTCGAGGTCGAGGTTGTTGACGAACGCGTTGCCGGTCGTCGAACCCGGCGCATCGGTGAAGGCCATCGTGACGCGGAAGGGCTTGGTCGCGTCGGCGACCGTGCCGGTGAAGGTCCGGCTTTCACCCGTCGCACCGAACACGTCGCCCGCGACCTGGTCGCGGATGATGCGCTGCGTGCCGTCGAAGGCCGTGCCGAGATTCATCATGCCCATGCCCTGGCTGTTCGAGGGCAGGGTGTCGTTGGCCGAAACGCCCGTCATGTAACGGGTCGAGTTCATCAGGTACGCCTTCGCCATCGCCGGGGTGGGCGGGGCGCTGCCCGACGGCTGCCGGTGCGTCGCGATGTAGGCCGGGTTGTTGATGAACTGCTGGTAGACCAGCGCCGCGCCGCCCGCGACCGCCGGGTTCGAGTGGCTCGTGCCGGACGACGAGGTGTACCACTGCTGCGTCGTCGGGAAGAAGTTGCTGCCGCCGGGACCGGCGCAGACGCCGTCCGCCCGGTAGGCCGCGTCGGCCGTGCCGTTGCCGGTCGTGCCGACCTGCACGTAGGTCATCCCGGTCGTGTGCGTGCCGGGGGCCTGGATGTCGGGCTTGACGCGGCCGTCGTCGCAGGGACCGCGGCTGGAGAAGCCGACGATGTCGTTGGCGCTGTCCGCTTCGGCATCGGTCGTGCCGCAGCCGTCGGCGCCGCCGAACGGATGGACGTTTTCCGCCGCCCCGACGCAGATGAGGTTCTTCGCCGTCGCGGGCGCGCCGATGGTGTTCGCTCCCGATCCGGCGTTGCCCGCCGAGAAGGTGACGATCATTTCCTGATTGCCCGCCGTGCCGCTCTGGGCATCGCGCACGAGGCCGTCGTAGGTCTGCGAGTTGGCGGTGTAGGCCCCGCCCGCGTTCGAACCCCAGCTATTGCTGCTGATGCGGGTGTTGCCGGCGTAATTGGCCGAAAGCATGTTCGGAATGTTCGGGCTGGTGAAGTTCGGGTCGAAAATGACCGAGTTCGCCATCCGGACGAACGGCGCGACCCCGAGACCGAAGCGGAAGCCGCTCGCGTCGGCGTGCGGGAAGGCGCTGAAGTCCACGCCGCCGACCGTGCCGGTCGGCACGTAGCCGCCGACGATGCTCATGTTCAACTGACCGTGGCCGCTCAGGCCGAGGCCGCCGTCGGTGGTGGAGCCCGTGCCGAAGCGTCCTTTGTACATGAAGCGGCTGATGCCGGTCGGCGTGGTCGCGCCGAGCGGACGGTCGCCCGATTCATAAAGGACGAAGTGCCGCGCCGCGACCGGTCCGGCGATCGCGTCCTGCGGAAGCGTGCCGGGGTCGGCCCCGGTCGGATTGCGGTCCGCGCCGTCGTCGGTCACGTCGACCACGAAGGCCGAGGCATTGAACTGCGCCTGCGTGAAGCCCCAGTTCGCCAGAATGGTGAAGTAGTTGCCGGTGTTCGGCGTGTTTCCGGTCAGATTTCCGGCGAGGATCATGTCCTGCCGCTCGTCCATCTTCTTCGGAATGAAGTAGGGCTGGATCGAGATCACGTCGGGCCGGGCGGCGACTTCGGCGAGGCCGTCGAAGTCGAGTCGGGCGACCACGTTGACGTAGTGCTTGTACTCATAGCCGACGCCGGGCTGGCCGATCTGCCGGTCGCGGATCAGGCCGAGCGTTTCCGGGTTGGATGCCTTGTCGCCGACGAGCTGGATTTCATAGCCGTCGGGCGTGACGCCCTGCTTGTCGAGCGCGAGCACCTCCCGGCTGACCTTGAGGTAATCCACGTAGGAGGCCGACCACTGGATGCCGCCGCGCGCGCCGAGCTTGCGCATGGCGTCCACGCTGCCGCTGTCGCCGTAGACGAGGTAGGCGTTCTGCGGGATGTAATCCACGATCTGGACGCCGGTCGCCGTCACTTCCTTGAGCCATTCGTCGCGGACCGGGCCGGAGAACTGGATCAGGTGCAACTGTTTGCCCTTGGCCGCCCGCTTGGAATCCGCGCCGCGATCGCCGAGTTCCCGCGCCGCCGGGCTGGTCGTGTTGATCTCCGTCGAGTTGAGCGAAATGACGTTGAAGTCGTCGCGGATTTCGACGCCGTCGACGTTTTTCACCTTCGCCAGCATCGCGTCATCGGCTTCGGCGACGCTGAAGCCGCCATAGTTGATGCCGCCGATTCCCGCCGCCTTGGCCGCGGCGGCCGAGCGCATCACGATCTTGTGACCGCTCGCGCCGCTGGTGAAATCGGGCATGGTCCACTGTTTGATTGAAACCCGCCCGCCCGCCGACACGGCGCGCGGCGACTTCATCGTGAACGACATGGCGATGCCGACGGCCAGCATGAAGATCAGGACCGACACCGGTCGGCATTTCCTGATCCGCCGCGACCATCGCCCACCCGTCGTTTCGCCCGGCGCGCGCGTGACGCCCACCGGCTCCGACTTCCGAGATTTTTTCATGGGGTATTCCTCAAGTGTTGAAATGTGACGCGGGTGGCTCAGGCGTAACTCCTCGACCCGCCTTTTCGAAAAACGGCGCTGCCCGAAGACTTGAGAACAAGGCTTCGGCGTCAGGCCGGAGACCGGCAACCGCCTGAAATCGGCTCTGTGAAAAACGAGCTGATGTACTGAATTTTCTAGATTCGGCGAAACGTATGTCCCGGATAAAAACTTGTCAATCCTGAAAGAACTGGAAAAACGCAAAAGTACGGATCGCGGAGACCCGGTCGCACCAAAAAGCCGAAGCCCGCGGGGATTCGCGGCCTTCGGCTTTTTGGGGGGAATGCGGAATGCGGAATATCGAATGCGGAATCACGGAAAAGGCGAAAACCGTTTCCGAACCGTACCTGTCACTCTCTTGAAAAGAATCCGCATTCGATATTCCGCATTCCGCATTCCGGCGGCGTTCCCGTTCAGCCGCAGCGGCTTCCGACCGACACGTTGACCGGGATCTGCGAACTCGGGTCATTTATTGAGGCGGCGGTTGCGGCCAG
>JAAFHI010000142.1 GCA_013298335.1 Actinomycetota bacterium | reverse complement strand
GCCAATGCGCTGTTCCTGAAGCTCCGTGGCCCCGACCAGCGGCGCTCCCTGATAGTGCTGACGGCCAAGGGATTCGTGGATGTCGTGAAAAACGGTCGTTCCGTCGGCGACGACCACGTCCACGTACCGGTTGCGGATGAGCCACGCGACCACCCGCCGCATGCCCGCCGGAATCAGCGCCCCGGTCAATCCGAGCACGATGGTGCAGGAATCGTCGAGCATGTTGAGCCAGATATTGTGGGCGATGGCGAGGTTCCGGGCCTGAAACGACGAGGCGGACAGCTTGTCCAGGAGGCCGGCCACGCTACGGTCACGGTCGATCTGGACCGGATCGGTCGGACGCTTCAACAACGGGGAGGTTTTGCCTTTTTTGTTCATATCTTTTCGCTCGCAACGGTCGGCGGCGACCCGATGACCGCGTCTGATGGTTCGGGCGACGCGGTCGGGATCGAAACGGCTGAACGCCGGTCACGCCGACTTCGGTTCAACCGAGGTAGGTATAGCTCGAAAGCTGGCTTTCATACTGCCGGCACAAATCGTTGGCGCGTTCCGACGAGAGCTTGCCGCGCTTGACCTGCTCGGCGGCCATGTCGCCGAACCCTTCGTGCAGCGCCGCCCGCTCGTAGCGCGCCCCTTCGACCGAGTCGCCGAGGGTGCTGCCCGCGACCACCTTGGTGATGAGGTAGCCTTCGTCCTCGATGACGACGTGCGCTTCGTTCAACGATCCGAACAGGTTGTGGGCATTGCCCATCACTTCCTGATACGCCCCGGCGAGGAAGATGCCGAGAAAATACGGTTCGCCCTTGAACGGATGCAGTTCGAGGGTTTCCTTCACGTCCTTGAGGTCGATGAACTTGTCGATGACGCCGTCGCTGTCACAGGTGATGTCCACCAGCGTCGCCAGTTCGGTCGGCGTCTTGTCGAGCTTGTGCAGCGGCATGATCGGAAACAACTGCTCGATGGCCCAGCTATCCGGCAGGGAACGAAAGACCGAGAAGTTACAAAGGTACTTCGCCGCGAGCATCTGCCGAAGTTCTTCGTATTCGTCGATCATGCTCTTGTCGTTCGCGGCGTACTTGGCGGTCCGCTCGCAGACTTCCCAGAACAGGATTTCACCCTTCGCGCGGTCCTCGAGCGAAATCAGCCCGAGGTTGAACAGGGTGTACATTTCGTCCTTGTGTTCGAGCGCGTCGTGGTAGTACTCCGCGTAATTCTTCGAAGTAATGCCTTTACAGAGGTCCTTCAGTTCGACGATGACCTGCGGATCGTCCTCGTCGATCTTGACCGCGTCGTATTCCCCGACGACGGTTTCGATTTCTTCCTGGATGTTGGTGATGAGTACCGCGTGATACGCGGTCAGAAACCGCCCGGATTCCGTGATGATGTTCGGTTCCGGCACGTCCTCGTCGTCGCAGACGCTCTTGATCGTGTAGACCACGTCGTTGGCGAATTCCTGCGCGCTGTAGTTGGCCGAGGATTCCGAACTCGTCTTGCTGCCGTCATAGTCCACGCCGAGACCGCCGCCCACGTCGAGATATTCGACGTCGATGTGCATCTGCCGGATTTTGGCGTAGACGCGGGCCGCTTCCTTGATGGCGTTCTTGACCCGCTTGATGTTGGTGATCTGCGAACCGATGTGGAAGTGGAGCAGCTTGAGCGAATCGAGCATGTCGTTGTCGCGCAGTTCGCGGATGACTTCGAGAATTTCGCTCGTCGTCAGCCCGAACTTCGCGGATTCGCCGCCCGATTTCTCCCACCGTCCGCTGCCCTTCGAGTAGAGCTTCACCCGGATGCCGAGCATGGGCCGCACGCCGGTTTCCTTCGAAAGCCGCACGACGGTCTGCAATTCGCCCATCTTCTCGACGACGATGATGACCTTCTTGCCGACCTCGCTGCCGAGCATCGCCATGCGGATGTAGGATTCATCCTTGAACCCGTTGCAGACCAGCACCGATTCCGGCGACTGTTCGAGGGCGAGCGCGGCGTAGAGTTCCGGTTTGCTGCCGACTTCGACGCCGAAATCATAGCGCCGACCGGCCCGCAGAAACTCCTCGACCACTTCCCGACGCGGATTGACCTTCATCGGAAACACGCCGAAAAAGCGCCCGCCGTAATTGAATTCCTTGATCGAGCCGCGAAATGCCCCGGTCAGTTTCTTCATCTGATTGACCAGGATTTGCGGAAACCGGAGGAGTATCGGGGACTTGATGCCGCGTCGTCCGAGATCGTCGATGATTTCCATCACGTCCGCGCCACGGCGGTCGTAATCGGAAGGATGGATGACCAGATGGCCCTTCTTGTTGATGCTGAAGTAACCGGCCCCCCAGTTCTCGATTCCGTACGTCTGGGCGACTTCTTCCAGTTTTGCTTTCATTTGCGCGACACCCGAGAAAAAAGAAATGCGGTGTGTCCCCGAAAGACACAAGCCCACGAATGTAGCAAACGAGGTCCGGTGTGTCAAAAAAAATCCCTTTGTGAAAACCGCCCGTAAGTTTCGGATTCTGAAAAAGATACAAGGAATTTACGGTTCCGGGCTTGAGTGTATTTGAAACCGTCGGATTCGTTCGGTACGTTGGAGTATCGAACTCACCTTCGTCCCCCTACCCGATGCCCGGAGACGGTCCGATGCTCGACGACTCCCGCGCCCGCCAATCGGTCGGCATCCCCGCCGTACCCTTTGACGCGGACGACGAACAAATCCGCTCCGAAGCCACCGACGCCTTCCTGCGCGTTCAGGCCGGCGAAATTCCGCTCCCCGGAGCGGGGCCGGAAACGTCCGCCCCGACGCCCGCCGCCGAGGAAAAGACCGGCCTCGCCCCCGTCACGCTCGTTGGTCGCCTGCGCGGCGCGTTCCGTCGCTGGACGGCCTTCGGGAAACCAGCCTTCGCCGTCGATCCGCTCTGGGCCGAGGCCTTCCGGGCGATTCTTCCGCTCGGTCTCTTCCCCGCCGACATCGCCGGGGAAATCGAACGCGGCCTCGGCGCAGCCGATTCCGACGGCGCGGCCCGCGCCCTGCTGAAGCGGACCATCGGCGCGACCTTCCCGGAAATCACGATCACCCCGGTCCCGATTGCCCGCGGGGCCTTTTCCCGCACCTACGCCGCCCGCCGTCCGAACGGCGGCGCGCTCGCGCTCACCCTCCGGCTTCCCGAAGCGCCCGCCCAGGTGGCCGAGCGTCACGCGGCCTGGCGCAGCGCGGTCGGAAGCTGGGTCCGCCAGCACGGCCTTCCCGAAGCGGAAATTCTCGACTGGCTCGATTTCGCCGTCGAGTACATCGCCGCCAATCTCGACTGCCAGAGCCGGGCCGAAGCCCTCGATGCCTTCAAGAGCGAAGCCTTCGGGAAGGCGGCACTTCGCGCGTGCCCGGAAATGACCAGCGCGGTCGTCTGCGCGGTTGCCCTCCCGGTCGAAAGCCTCACCACGGCGACGACCGTCCAGACCGTCAACGGCATGTGGCGCCGGTTCGCCGTCCACGCCTTCGACCAGGGGCTGTTTCACGCCGATCTCGACACCGCCCACTGGCGGGCCGTCGGCGACCAGCGGCTCTATGACGGCGTGGAGTTCATCGGACGGATCGACGCCGACACGCGCAACGTCTGGGCGAAACTCTTTTCGCGTATGCTCGCCCGCGACGCGTTCGGGACCAACGACGTCGCCGCCGAACGCTTCCCCGGCCTCGATCTGTCGCTCGCGGAATCGCACCTGCGCGGCCATCTCGACACCGCGCTTCCGGCCACCCAGCGCCTGACCCGGATTCTGGCCCGGATTCTGGTCGATGCCCGACGCGCGGGCGCGCGGGTGACGCACGGCGACTTCGCGCTGCTCCACGGGCTGTCGACGCTGGAAGCCTGGAGCGCCGCCGTCGCGCCGACGCACGACCCGCTGCCGATGTTCTTCGTGGAATTGCAGGAAATTCAGGCGAAACGCATCGCCGCCACCGCGCTCGTCGACGGCGCGAACGTCAAGCAGGCGGCGAAGGACTACCTCGGGCTGCTGCGCGGGTCGTTCAAGGCCGGATTCGGCTGGCTGACCGGCAGTCGCATCGCCCCGGCCTCACCACCGACGGAAGCGCCGCCCCCGAAACCCGAACCACCGGTGCCGCTCCCGGCGCCGATCCTCGCGATGCCCCCGGTGACCGCGCCGCCCTCGACGCGCCCCGGCATCGCCCTTCCCTTTTTCCAGATTGGCCTCGTCCTCCTGACCATTCTGCTTTTTCTGAATCCCAATCGCGCATTGACCTGGCACACCGCCGTCGGGGGCATCCCGCTCGACGCGCTGCTAGCGTTCGCACTGTGCGGGACTTCATTTTTTCTGTCCCGGAGGTCGTAACACCATGCCAACGGAGAGGACACCAGCCGTCACCCCGGACCCCCTCCCGCCGATTTTTCTCATCGGCTTCATGGGGAGCGGAAAAACCACCGTCGGAAGCGCGCTTGCGTCACGGGTCGGGGGCCGCTTCATTGATCTCGACGAACGCATCTCGACCGAGGCGGGCTGCACGATTCCCGAAATCTTCGAAGCCGAGGGCGAAGAAGGCTTCCGTCGGCGTGAGCACGCCGTGCTGAAGGAAATCTGCCGTCGGCTCGAACTTGAACGCGGAACGCCCGTCGGCGAGATTCCCACCATCATCGCGCTCGGCGGCGGGGCCTTCGCCCAGACGGTCAACCGCGATCTCATTAACGGGACGGGCACTTCGGTCTGGCTCGACGCGCCGTTCGACGTCCTGCTGTCACGCCTCGTCGGAGGCTTCAACCGTCCGCTTTTCCGAAACGCCGCGCAGGCGCAGAAACTCTACAACGAACGCCATCCGCTCTACGCCGTGGCCGATCACCGGATCGAAATCCGCAACCAGCGCCCCGAAGCACTCGCCGGAGAAATCCTGCGAATCCTCGCGGAAGCAAAAAAAGCTTGACAGAAAAGGATTTTCGGCTAAAGTCCCATTTTACGACGCGGGGTGGAGCAGCCTGGTAGCTCGTTGGGCTCATAACCCAAAGGTCAGGGGTTCAAATCCCCTCCCCGCAACCATCTTCCCGAAAAGGGCGCGAACTTCGCGCCCTTTTTGATTTTTCCGAAACACATTTCGCGCTGGAAATCAAAAAAGCGCCCACCGTTTCCGGCGGGCGCTTTCGTTTTGCACTGGTGGCGCGTTCTAGCGACGACGCGGACCGCGCGGTCCACGCGGACGATCATCCGACGACCGTTCGCGCCGCGGTTCGCGGTCGGACGATCCTTCGCCCTCTTCGTCGCCACCGCCGACGCCTTCCGGCGGCGCGGTGCCTTCACCCGGTTCGAGCAGCGCCTTGCGGCTGAGCCGGGTCTTGCCGTTTTCGGAACTGAGGCACTTGACCATGATCTGCTGCCCTTCCTTGAGTTCGTCGGAAACCTGACGAACGCGGTAGTTGGCAATCTCGGAAATGTGCAGCAATCCTTCCGTACCGGGGAAGATTTCGACGAACGCGCCGAAATCGGCGATCCGCGTCACCGTTCCGAGGTAGGTCCGGCCCGGTTCGGCTTCCTCGATGATGGCCTCGATCATCGCGCGGGCACGGTCGCCCGCTTCGCCGTCGACGGCGGCGATGACCACCCGGCCCGAATCCTCGATGTCGATCTTGCAGCCCGTCTTCTCGACGATGCCCCGGACGACCTTGCCGCCCGACCCGATGACTTCGCGAATCTTCGCGACCGGAATCTGAATCGTCATGATGCGCGGCGCGAGCGGATTGACCTCCGGACGCGGCGCGGCCAGCACTTCGTTCATCTTGTCGAGAATGAACAGCCGGCCCTGCTTCGCCTGCTGGAGCGCGTCGGCCAGAATCTGGGCGTTGAGGCCCTTGACCTTGATGTCCATCTGGAGCGCAGTGATTCCGACGTTCGTTCCGGTCACCTTGAAATCCATGTCGCCGTAGTGATCCTCGGCACCCGCGATGTCGGTCAGCACGGCGTACTTCTTGTCTTCCATCACGAGACCCATCGCCACGCCCGCCACCGGCGTCCGGACCGGCACGCCCGCATCCATCAGCGCAAGCACGCCGCCGCAGACCGTCGCCATCGACGACGAACCGTTGGATTCGGTGATGTCCGACACGAGCCGCATCACGTAAGGGAAGTCTTCCGTCGGCAGCACCGGCTGCAACGCGCGGTGGGCCAGCGCGCCGTGGCCGATTTCACGGCGTCCCGGCGACATCATGCGACCGGTTTCGCCGACGCTGAACGGCAGGAAGTTGTAGTTCAGAATGAAGTTGCGCTTGATTTCGCCGGTCTCGATGTCGTCGATGTACTGCACGTCCTGGCCCGTGCCGAGCGTGGTCGTGACGATCGCCTGCGTTTCGCCGCGCGTGAACAGCGCGCTGCCATGCGTCCGGGGCAGGACGCCGACTTCAATCGAAATCGGACGGATTTCCGAAAACTTCCGGCCATCCGGACGCCGCCGCTTGTTGAGAATGTCGTCGCGGAAGATTCTTTCCTTGAGCGCGTCGAAAAGATGCTTCGCCGCCTTCTGCTTGTCGGCGTCCTCGGCGTACGCCGCCGCGACTTCCTTCTTGAGCGCATCGACTTCGGCGTAGCTCTCCAGCTTGTCGCGACCGCGAACGTCGAGCGCGGCGCGTACCCGTTCGGTGTACTTCTCGTCGATTTCGGCAATCAGCGCCGGGTCATACGTCTTCGGCGTCACCACGCGCTTCGGCTTGCCGATCTTCTCGCGCAGTTCGCGCTGCATCGCGCACAGCTTCTTGATTTCGTTGTGGCCGAACAGCAGCGCCTCGACCATGACCTCTTCGGAAATCTCGCTCGCGCCCGCCTCGACCATCACGATGGCTTCTTCCGAACCGACCACGACGAGGTTGAGCGTCGAAGTCTTCATTTCCGGATAGGTCGGATTGACGACATATTTGCCATCCACGATCCCGACCCGGACACCGCCAAGCGGCGTTTCAAACGGAACTTCCGAAATGAAAAGCGCCGTGGACGCGCCCGTGATCGCCAGCACATCGGGGTCGTTCAGCTTGTCCGCCGACATCACCAGGGCGATGAGCTGCGTTTCACACATATAGCCGTCGGAGAACAGCGGACGAATCGGACGGTCGATCATGCGCGAAATCAGAATTTCCCGCTCGGTCGGACGACCTTCACGCTTGAAATATCCGCCCGGGATGCGTCCCGAGGCATAGCCGTATTCGCGATAATCAACCGTCAGCGGAAAAAATCCGCGATCGGTCGGCTCAGTCGCGCCGACTGCCGAAACGAGAACCACGGTCTCGCCGCACGACACCATCACCGCGCCGCTCGCCTGCTTGGCGACCTTCCCGGTCTCGATCGTGATTTCCCGTCCTCCGAGCTGAATTGACTGCTTGACGTACATACAAATATCTCCCTTTCAACAACGATAAAAGCCGAAACCGCCCGCCGACGACGCACACAGGCGTATCGGACGGGCGGTCGGAAAGTATTGGTTCATCAACGG
>JAAFHI010000534.1 GCA_013298335.1 Actinomycetota bacterium | reverse complement strand
TTGTGACGGGGCCGACTCTAGCCGGGCCGGACCGGGGGTGCTCGCCGTTTTCGGACCTTGAACGAGGAGATTTTTTCGTGCGAATTTCGGTGGCGATGGCGACGCGGGACGGCGCGCGCTTTCTCGAAAAGCAGCTTGCGAGCCTCGCCGCGCAAACCCGTCGCCCGGATGAACTCGTGGTGAGCGACGACGCCTCGACCGACGGGACGGTCGCCATCCTCGAACGGTTCGCCGACCGCGCGCCGTTCCCGGTTCGAATGGTTCAAAACCCGGAACCGTTGGGTGTAATCGGCAACTTCGAACGGGTTATCCGGCTGGCTGACGGCGACGTCATCGCGCTCTGCGATCAGGACGACGAATGGCTGCCGGAAAAGCTCGCGACGCTGGAACGGCTTTTCAATGAAGACGTTGCACGAACCTTCATCTTCACCGACGCGAATCTGATGAACGAAAACGGCTCGCTCATCCGGTCGCGGTTGTGGATGGCGACGATGACCGGCGGTCAGCGGAAGCAGGTTGAAACCGATCCGTGGTCGGTCCTTCTCAGGCGGAACGTCGTGACCGGCGCGACGGTGGCGTTTCGGGCCGAATTGAAGACGGTCGGCCTGCCGATTCCGCTGGATGCGGACCTGCTGCACGACGGATGGCTAGCGCTCGTCGCCGCCGGGACGGGAGGCGTGCTGGCCCATCCCGAACCGCTCGTGACCTACCGCCTCCACGCCGGACAACATACCGGGCTTGGCAAAGTCGTCTCTTCGCCGCCACAATCGTTTTCGGAACGGTCGGAAGCCTTCGCCCGGTCGGCCAACCGGTTCAAACTTTTACAAACCCGTCTTTCCGTCGCGGGCATTTCACACGACGACCCCAAAATCACCGAAATCGAAGCCTTTCTCGCGCACCAGACCGTCCGCGGCACGCTCTCGCCGAACCGTCTGGCGCGACTTTCCGGGATTTTCCGGGAAGTCCTTTCGGGGCGGTACCACCGGTTTGCGAACGGGTGGTTGAGCGTGGGGAAAGACCTTTTTCAGTAGTCAGCAGTCAGTGGCCAGTAGTCAGCAGGATTTGAGAGGAATCGCCATGCGTCAGTTGAAATCGTCGGGATTGCCGGAACGGGTCGGCCTGGTTTTCATCGGAATTGTGGTTGCCTCGGCGGTCTGGGCGACGGGGCCGCGGCGGGCGCTCGGCGATACGGCGCGACCGACCGCGCAGGAAGGGAAACCGGCTGCCGGCGATCTGACCTCGACCGACCGTGAGACGCGGCGGCGGGCCGTCGAGGAACTCGGGCGCGGAGGAGACGAGCGCAACGTCGGGCCGATTTCTGAAGTTTTACGCGGCGACCGCGATTTTCTGGTTCGAAGCGCCGCCGCGGACGCGCTCGGCACGCTGCGGAGCAAGCAGGGGGTTGCGCCGTTGGTTGCCGCCCTACGCGATATGAACGCGGAAGTCCGGACGTCGTCGGCGCTCGCGCTCGGTCGCCTCAACGACGCCTCGGCGGTGTCCGCGCTGCGTCCTTTATTAAAAGATGCGGAACCGCTCGTGCGGAGCGCCGCCGCGCAGTCGCTCGGCAAACTCAACGCGGCGGACGCGCTTCCGGACCTGGCGGCGCTGCTGGGCGATCCCGAACCGGAAGTCCGGACCGGCGCGGCGGAGGCGCTCGGCGCGCTCGGCAATCCGGGGGCGGTGGAACGCCTGATTTCGGCGCTTTCCGACAAAAACTTGTACGTGCGGAGTCGGGCGGCGACCGCGCTCGGGAAAATCGCCGACGCGCGGGCGGTCCCGGCGATCATTGAACTTTTGAAGGATGCCGACCGGACCGTCCGGGCAAGCGCCGCCGAATCGCTGGGAAAATTCCGCGACCGGCGCGCGGTTCAGCCGCTGATGGATGCGTTGCGCGACCGGGACGGTTTTGTCCGGCAGAACGCGGCGTTCGCGCTCGGCAAAATCGGGGATGAAAGCGCCGCCGATGCGCTCGCCGACTGTCTGCGTGACGAGGATGGCCGCGTGCGCGGCCGGGCGGTGGATGCGCTCGGCGTGCTGGCCGTGCCGCGAACGGTGGAAACCGTGACCGATGCGCTGCGTGACAGCGATGCGCTCGTCCGGACGCTTGCCGCCCAGTCGCTCGGCAACTTCAAGGAGGAACGTGCGGTGGACGCGCTCATTCAGGCGCTTTCCGAAACCGATCCGCTGTTGCGCCGCCGGGCGGTCGAGTCGCTTGGCAAAATCGGTGAAAACAAAGCACTTCCGGCCCTGCAATCGGCGATGGCGGACGCCAATCCGACCGTCCGGGCAAGTGCAGTCGCGGCCTTCGCGCGCGTCGGAAAGACGAATGCCGTCCCGACGCTGATCGAGACGCTGCGCGGCGACGACGCGACCGCCCGCAACGCGGCGGCGCTCGCGCTCGGTCAGATGAAGTCGAACGAGGTGTTCAGTTCGGTGCTGAAGTTCATCGGCGGCCTCGATGCCGGGCGGGTCATTGAGCGGCGGGCGACGTTTGCCGGGTTCTTCACGGCGTTTGGCGATTCGGCGGAGCGGTTTGCCGCCGCGCGCGCGGCGGCGGACGCGACCGAGCGCCGCGGCGCGTTGTATGCCGCCGTTTTCGTGGTAAATGCGCCCGAGGCTGACGCGCTTTTGAAAACCGCGCTGGCCGACGCCGCGCCGGAAGTCCGCCGGGCCGCGCTCGAATCGCTGGCGCGCCGGACCGGCTTTGGCGTTGAAGCGGCCCGTTTGCTGGCCACTGATCCCGATCCGGGCATCCGCCGCTTCGCGGCTGAACTGCTCGGCACGCTTCAACCCGGTACGGGTGGCGAGTTCGGCGATGGTCTGCGCGCGGCGCTGCGCCGCGACCGCGCCGAGGACGTTCGGGAGGCAGCCGGTAAAGCACTGGACAGACTGGGGTTGGCGCGGGTCGTTCTGCCGACCGGGAGTGGCGGTTCGGGTGAAGTGGCGGTGAACGGCGCAACCCCGAAATCGGGTGGTTCGCTCCGGATGGAACGTGAAACCGCTCCGCCGCCGCCCGCCGTGGCGAGAAATAGACCGCGGGAAACCCGTCCCGTGACGGAAAAGTCGACTTCGTCGCCCGCCGTAAAGCCGACAAAACCGGCAGTTGAAACGAACGATGCTCCGGAACCTGCTGCGCCGACGGTGGCGCGTACGGAGCCCCGGCCCCGTCGTGGCACGGTGCCCCGTCGAAATCCGACGCCCGGCGCGACGGTTGCCGCCACGCCCGTCCCGTCGCCCGATGCGGTCTCGGACCTCTCGCCGAGAAGTTCAGTTGTTTCACTGTTTTCCACGATCCAGCCGGTCTTCGGGCCGACGCGACTGGCGGCCATGACCTCGAACGAAACCGCCATTCAGCAACGGCTGACTGCGCTTGCCCGCGCCGAATTCGATTTTCGCCGCCGTTCCAGCGGGCGGTTCGCCAATCTCGATGAACTGATCGCGGAAAACCTGGTGGACCGTTCGTTCGGACCCGGCGCGGCGGAGGGCTACCGGTTTTCGCTCTACGTGACGAACGCGACGGTCCATGCCCCGGCCAATTTCTTTATCGTCGCGATACCGCTCACCTTTGATGAAACCGGGCGGAAATCGTTCTACATTGACGCCGCGGGCATCGTCCGGGCGCGTGAAACATCCGAACCGGCGGAACCGGAACTCGGATTCCTCGCGTGGCAGGCGGTTCAGAAGTAGGCGGGCATGGGGAATAGGGGATGGGGCATGGTGAAGAAAATCGGGAGACAAGGAGACAAGGAGACAAGGAGACAAGGAGTGATAAAATTCTTGAATAAAACGAATTGACAGGAATAACCGGGCCGGAAGACTCCCCCATCCCCCA
>JAAFHI010000654.1 GCA_013298335.1 Actinomycetota bacterium | reverse complement strand
CCGATGGACACGCAGGACCGAACGAACTCCGGAAAATCCACCGCCCATTGCAGCGCTTGCATGCCCCCGATGGAGCCGCCGATCACCGCCGCCAGTCTCGAAATGCCGAGCGAAGCGATGAGCGCCTGCTGCGCCCGGACCACATCCCGAAACGAAACGACCGGGAATCCCCCGCCGTAGGGCTTCCCGGTCTCGGGATTCACCGTGCCCGGCCCCGTCGAGCCGTAACACGACCCGACCACGTTCACGCCGATGACGCAATGACGCGACAGATCGAACGCCCCGGTTTCAGGGACAAAAAGGTCGCTCCACCAGTCCGCCACGCGGGCCGAGCCAGTCAGCGCATGACACACCAGAACGGCGTTGTCGCGCGCTTCATTGAGTTCGCCGTAGATCGCGTACCGCAGCGTCACACCCGGCAACGACTCCCCGTTCGAAAGCCGAAAAGGCGCTTCCGGAACGATAAATTCTCCTTCGAAATTTGGTTCGAGTCGCAACATAGGTTTTAAAAGTCTTGGGTGTCCGGGGAGTCTTGTGGGTCTCGGGAGTCCGGATTCCTTTTCGACTCCCCAGACTCACAAGACTCCCCAGACTCCCGAGACTTCTTGATAATGATTCGCCGCCGGCGCGGTTCGAGCTTCCCGGTAAACTGCCCAGTCAACCCAAGAAACGAAACGAAGCCCGATGCGCGCCGACGGCGAAGACCGTGGGATTTTCGATTGAAGAAGTATGATTTTCGATTTTGGTCCGTGGGAACCGGCAATCGAAAACCTTCAATCGAAAATCGAAAATCGTTATGCCTGTCCCGCCGCCGCGGCCTGCGACCGCGAAACGGATTTCAAGCCCTGATCGAGGTCGGCGAGAATGTCGCGGATGTCCTCGATGCCGACCGAGAGGCGAATCAGTTCCGGCGACACGCCGGTTGCCTGCTGCTCGGCTTCATTCAACTGCTGGTGCGTGGTCGAAGCCGGGTGAATCACAAGCGACTTGGCATCCCCGATGTTGGCGAGCAGGCTGAACAGGTTCAGCGAATTGATGAACCGCTTGCCCGCTTCGTATCCGCCCTTGATGCCGAAGGTCACGAGCGCGCCCGCGCCCGCCGGGAGGTACTGCTTCGCCAGTTCGAAATTGCGGTTGCCTTCGAGGCCGGGGTAATTGACCCATTCCACTTCGGGATGCGTTTCGAGGAACTTCGCCACCTTCAACGCATTTTCGGAATGGCGTTCGAGCCGCAGATGAAGCGTTTCAATGCCTTGCAGAATCAGGAAGGCGTTGAACGGCGAGAGGCACGCGCCGGTGTCGCGCAGCCCCTGCACGCGGGCCTTCAGGATGAACGCCAGATTGCCGAAGGCTTCCGCGTAGGAAACGCCGTGATACGACGGATCGGGATTCACGAAGTCGGGGAAACGGCCCGACGCCTTCCAGTCGAACTTGCCCGCATCCACGATGACACCGCCGATGGACGTGCCGTGCCCGCCGAGGAACTTGGTCGCGCTGTTGACCACGATGTCCGCGCCCCACTCAATGGGCCGCGTCAGCGCCGCCGAGATCGACGTGTTGTCGATGATGAGCGGCAGGCCGTTTTCATGCGCGATTTCAGCCAGTTTCTGAATGTCGGTGATGTCGAGATTCGGATTGCCGATGGTTTCCGAGTAAATCGCCTTCGTTTTGTCGGTAACGAGCGCGCGGATGCCGTCGAAGTCCTTCGCGTCGGCGAACTTCACGGTGATGCCGAGGCGCGGGAAGGTGTAGCGGAAAAGATTGTACGTGCCACCGTAGAGCGAATTGGTCGAGATGATTTCATCGCCCGCGCTCGCCAGCGTCTGGATGACCAGCGTTTCGGCGGCCTGTCCCGAAGCGACGGCCAGTCCGGCCACGCCGCCTTCAAGGGCGGCGACGCGCTTTTCGAGCACGTCGGTCGTCGGGTTCATGATCCGCGAGTAGATATTGCCAAATTCCTTGAGCGCGAAAAGCCGTGCCGCGTGGTCGGCGTCGTCGAAAACATAGGACGTCGTCTGGTAAATCGGCACCGCGCGGGACTTGGTCACCGCGTCGGGTGCCTGTCCGCCGTGGACGGCAAGCGTGTTGAAATGAAAATTCGGCGCGTTTTCGTTCGACATCGTTCGATTCCCTTGAACGGGCGGCAAAAGCAGACGGGATTTCCCAAAAGCAAAACCCCCGCACTCCGGTCTAAAGAGTGCGGGGGTTCCGAAAAGTCTTTTCCGAAACGTCCGGCTCTTTAGCAGTTTTTATCGTGGAGCAAGTTGCTTAAATCGCCACGTTGGTAAAATTTTCAAGACCGTCCTGCGACGCATCGCAGATATAACGGCGTGAAGATGCACGATAACGGAGAAATCTGTCAACCTCTTTTT
Source organism: Actinomycetota bacterium (assembly GCA_013298335.1). GTDB lineage: Bacteria > Acidobacteriota > Blastocatellia > Chloracidobacteriales > Chloracidobacteriaceae > JAAFHI01. Next base: position 884 of record JAAFHI010000654.1, on the reverse strand, counting down.
TCCGGCAATAAAGAAGGCCCTAATTAAAAAAACAAAACTACGATTAAAACAGATTTATCGCCGTTATACCGGCAGCCAGCGTTACACCCTCGCACGAAAACGCCTTTTCATCCTTCATCCTTCATCCTTCATCCTTCATCCTTCATCCTTCATCCTTCATCCTTCATCCTTCATCCTTCATCCTTCATCAGAGCCATCGCCCGATGATCGCGAGCATCTTCTCCGCGCCGACGGTGACGTCGCCCCGGCGGGCGCTCGCGCGGGTGAGACGGGCCATCGCGTGGACGCTCGCCGGGTGGTCGAGACACTGGGCGAGGGCGGCGTGGATTTCATCGGCGTTCGATTCGACGAACAGACCGTTGACGCCGTGTTCGATGAAGTAGCGCGCCGCTTCGACACCGCGCGTCGAGATCACCGGGATGCCCGACCCGAGCGCTTCCGGCACGACCAGTCCCCAGCCCGCGTGAAAACTGGGCAAAACCAGTACGTCGGCTTCGGCGAAGGGCCGCAACCGGTCATTCCAGCTCGTGAATTCGGTATCGAAGACCGTCGCGGCGTTGAGCGCGGCTGACCGCGCCATTGCCTCGCGAATCCACTTCTCTTCCGCGCCGGTCCCCGAAACGCACCATTCGAATTTCCCGGGATGGATTGAAGCCAGTCGTTCGAACGCCTCGGCCAGCGCGCGGATGTTGTGCTGTTCGATGAGTCTTCCCGAAAAGAGGAAGCGCAGTTTTTCACGCGGCACGCGGTCGGGAATCTCGAAAACGGGCCGCAGGTCCTGATAGTAGGCAAAAAACGAGGCGTCGAGCGGATTCGCGAGCAAACCGCGATAGAACTCGACCGCCCGGTCACCGACGCCGAGCACAAAGGCGGGCGGCATCTTC
>JAAFHI010000677.1 GCA_013298335.1 Actinomycetota bacterium | reverse complement strand
GCTCACCCTTCCGAAACTCCGTCCGAACCACAACGGCGGCACGGTGGCATTCGGTCCCGACGGCTATCTCTATGTATCCATTGGCGATGGCGGCGGTCCGGGCGATCCCGACCTGAACGGCCAGAACATCAACACCCTGTTCGGAAAAATCCTCCGGCTCGATGTTTCGACGCCGGGAAGCTATTCGATTCCCCCGACGAACCCGTTCGCGGGCGCGACGCCCGGCGCGGACGAAATCTTCGCCTACGGGCTCCGCAACCCCTTCCGTTTTTCCTTCGACCGCCAGACCGGCCTGCTCTACGCCGGGGATGTCGGCCAGAATCTCCGCGAGGAAGTGGACATCATCACCAACGGGGCCAATTACGGATGGAACCGGATGGAAGGCTCGCTCTGCTTCGCGCCGCCCGACGGCTGCGACATGACCGGCATCACCCTGCCGATTACCGAATACGGCCACGACATCGGGTGTTCCATCACCGGCGGCTACGTCTATCGCGGCACGCGCATTCCGGAACTGGCCGGGACCTACCTTTTCGGCGATTTCTGCTCGGGGAAAATCTACGGCTATAGCAACGGGACGACGACTGAACTCCTGAGCACGCCGTTTGTCTTCAATTTCGCCTCGTTCGGGGAAGATGAAGCGGGCGAACTCTATGTCTGCACCCTCACGACGGGCACCATCGAGAAACTGGTGCCCGTCTGCGACTTCACGATCCAGCCGCCGAGCACAACGCTTCCGGCATCCGGCGGCGGCGTTTCGGTCGCCGTGAACGTCACCGGCGGCTGCGCCTGGACCGTCGCCGGAACGATTCCGCCGTGGCTCTCCGCGACCCCCGGAAACGGGACCGGCAGCGGCACGGTCAACGTGGTCGCCGAAGCCAACCGCTCGACGTCGGGCCGCTCCGCCTCCTTCACCATCGCCGGACAGCCGTTTTCAGTCACGCAGGACCCGGCGGTCCTGCTGAATTCCTCGCTCTCCCTTTCAATCACGTCGTCGTCGCCCGCACCCGCGACCTGTCCGGGATACGGTGCCGACTACCTGATTACCGCCGATGTCACCAACGTCGGTTCGCTGCCGTTGAATGACGTCTATTTCGAGGTCGCCGAACTCCGCGAAGCCAACGGCGCGCCGCCCGCGCTGCCGTTCCGCCTGCTCTCCGCGACGAATGCGACCTGTTCGAGCGGCGGTACGGTAGGTGCGCAGCAGTCGGTCGCGGCGAGTCTTGCGCCCGGCGCGACGCAGTCGGTCACCTTCCGCATCGCGCTACCGTCACTGCGCCGGTTCCGCTTTGTCATCAACGGGTTCGGGTCGGTCGGAGCACCGCTCATGCGCCCGGCGGCGGTCGGCAAAAAACGTCGCCTCCCGGACGATTTCAACCGCCTGCTGCGCTAGTGGCGAATCCCGGGCGGTCACTTCATAATGGCCGTTCGGGTTCTTCATCGAAGGCCACATTCCAGACATCAAACCGGCGGCGGTTCATTTCGCCGCCGTCTCCTTTTCTCATGCCACTCGAATTCACCATCCACACCCGCGATGCCGGGACCAAAGCCCGGCTCGGGACCGTCAAAACCACCCGCAGCGAAATCGAAACCCCCGTTTTCATGCCCGTCGGCACGGCGGCGACCGTCAAGGCGCTGACGCAGGACATGCTCGAAACGCTCGACGCGCGGATCATTCTCGGCAATACGTACCATCTGTTTCTGCGTCCCGGCCACGACGTCATCGGCGGCCTCGGCGGCCTCCACAAATTCATGGCCTGGAACCGCTCGATTCTGACCGACAGCGGCGGCTTTCAGGTCTTTTCGCTCGGCGACCTGCGAAAAATCACCGAAAAGGGCGTCGAATTCCGTTCGCACCTCGACGGTTCGAAGAAGTTCATCTCGCCGGAAGTCTCGATGGACATCCAGATCGCCCTCGGTTCCGACATCGTGATGTGCTTCGACGAATGCACGCCCTATCCGGCGACCTTCGAACAGGTACAAACCTCGCTCGAACTGACCGAACGCTGGGCGAAACGCAGCCGCGACCACTTCAACCTCCACGCCGACCGCGAACGCCAGTCGCTTTTCGGCATCGTGCAGGGCGGCGTTCATCCCGAATTGCGGAAACGGTCGCTCGACGGGCTGGTCGAGATCGGTTTTGAGGGCTACGCCATCGGCGGACTGAGCGTCGGCGAGGAAAAACACCAGATGTATGACACGACCGAATACATCGCGCCGCTCCTGCCCGACGACAAGCCGCGCTACCTGATGGGCGTCGGCACGCCGCAGGACCTCGTCGAATCGGTCGCGCGCGGCGTGGACATGTTCGACTGCGTGATGCCGACCCGCAACGCGCGCAACGGCTCGGTTTTCACCTCGGAAGGGAAGCTCAACCTCCGCAACGCCAAGTACATCCGCGACGACGGGCCGCTCGATCCGAACTGTTCCTGCCGCGTCTGCGAGCGGTATTCGCGCGCCTATCTGAGCCATCTGGTGCGTACCGGCGAGATCCTCTCGTCGATTCTCTGCACGTACCACAATATTCATCATTACCTTGACTTGATGCGGCGTGTTCGGCACGCTCTGCGGTCCGGTACGTTTGGCGAATTCCTCGCGGAATACCGTCGAACCTTCCAATCCATACAGGAGTCTTCACCCGAATGAATGCAGTCTTTGCCCAAGGCGGCGGCAGTGGTTTTCTGGTTCAGATGATCCCGCTCGGCGCCATGTTCCTCATCTTCTATTTCCTGGTGCTGGTCCCGCAGCGCAAGAAGCAGAAGGCGCTCGAAGAAATGCTCAACAACCTGAAAAACGGCGACAAGGTCGTTACGCAAGGCGGCATTTACGGCACCATCGCCGGCATCAACGCCAAGGAAAACACCGTCCAGTTGCAGATTGCGGCCTCGGTCAAGGTCGAAGTCGCCCGCAGCGCGATCACGGCGCTCCGCAACGGCAAGGAAGACGAAAAAGAAAAAGTCTGAGGGAAGCAGTCCGAGGAATGAGGGATGAAATCGGGGCGGGGAAGCCGTGCCGTTTCATCCCTCGTTTCTTTTTGGGGCCGTTGGGGACATCGCCCCGGTTTCCGTTTCGGGAACAAATCGACGGCGGCGGGTTCTGAGTCTGGCTACGAGCGATTTTTACAAACGCGGCTGTGCCGCCTGATGGTGCGCCTGAGAGCGCGCGTGTACAGGGAGGTGA
>JAAFHI010000384.1 GCA_013298335.1 Actinomycetota bacterium | reverse complement strand
GGCAAGGGCCAACCCTAGTTTTTCCATAGGAGAACCTTCCAGATGAAGCGCGGATACCGCTCACTGTCGCTCGCCGTTCTGTTTTTCCTCAGCCTGTCGTCGATCAACCTTCAGGCCCAGGATCCGAAATACACGACCAAATCCACCTCGAAATCCGCGCCGGTCATCACCAACGCCGATATTCGCAAGGGAACGGTCCCGTCCTCCGGCCCGGAGTTGCCCCCTTCCCCGCCGCCGCCGCTGCCCGAAGCCCTGACGATGCGGCTCGAATCGTTTTCGCGATCCACCGTCCCGCACGGCGTCTATTTCGAGGCGCTCGACGGCAAGCCGGTCGTGAGCGTCAATCAGGACGCGCTCTACAACCCGGCGTCGGTGACGAAAGTCATGACGACGCTCGCGGTGCTCGACCAGTACGGCGTGAACTACCGTTTTCCGATGAAGGTCAGCTACACCGGGGAAATCGACAAGAGCCGCGGCGTGCTCGTCGGGGACATCATCATCGAGGGTGAAAACGACCCGTCGTTCGCGACCGAAAGCGTCTTTCTCATCGGCGAGAAGCTCCGCTCGCTCGGCGTCACGGCGGTGGAAGGCAATCTCCGCGTCGGCTCGGGCGTGATGGTCAACATGAATGGCAACCCGCTCGTCGCCGGACGCGAGTTTCTGTCGGCACTTGATGCCGCCCGCTGGAATTCGCGCGTGCTTGGCGTCTGGAACACGATCCAGAACATCAAAGCCTTCAATCGGTCCGCGCCTTACGCCGGAGTGACGGTGACCCCCGGAGCGGTGGTCGTGGACGACCGCCAGGGCGAGCGCAAGCCGCTCATGACCTACCAGTCGTCGCCGATCATCAAGATCTTCAAGGGCATCAACGCCTTCAGCAACAACGAGATGACCCACGTCATGGGGGCGCACATCGGCGGCGCGTCCGGCGTGCAGCAGTTTCTCTACCGCAAGGTCGGCCTGACGCCGGCGGAGGTTACCCTCCAGACGACGTCCGGTCTCGGCGGCAACGCCGTCACCCCGCGCGCGGTCACCAAGATCATGCGCTATGGCGTGACGTGGCTCGCGAAACAGAAACTCGGCCTCAACGACATTCTGCCCATCGCGGGCGTGGACAACGGCACGCTCCAGCGCCGGTTCACCAGCCCCGACCTCGTCGGCAGCGTCATCGGCAAGACCGGCACGCTTTCGACGACGAGCGCGCTTGCCGGAGTGCTCTACACCAAGGATCGCGGTCCGCTGTTCTTCGCCATTCTCGAACGCGGCAATCCGCACTCCCTCCGGACGCTCCAGGAACAGATCATCTGGATGGTCGCCAGCGACAGCGGCGGAGCAATTTCAATCGCGCTCGGTTCGGAGATGTCGCCGTCGCTCTGCGAAGACGCCGTCATCGCGGTCGCCCGGCAGTAGAAACACCTTCGCGCTTCACTTCCGACCCGCCCGGCTTCACCGCCCGGCGGGTCGTTTTTGTTTTGAACGGGAATTCAATCCGCCACAATCCGTCATCCTTTCATCCATCGAACATTGTTATTCGGACGGGCATCCGGCACATTCCCGAAACCGCCCCCGAACGTCAGGCACGGAGTACCCCGCCCATGCGACTTCTGGCATTCACGATCATTCTTTCCCTTTTCTGTGGAACGGTCACTGCGTTTCAAGCGCCGACTACCCTGCCGTCCGACCGGAAAGTCGACAACGCCAAACTCATTGAAGAAATTCTCTGGTGGCTTCCCGAAGATACGGAAACCGTCATCGCAACCAACGGCCCCTATGATGTCGTCCGGGCGTCGGTCCGGGACCTGGAGCGCAAGGATTCCAGCAAGAAACAGATCACGCCTGAACTTTTAGAAGAGTTTTTTCGAATCGGTCTCCCTTTTTCCAACGAGGAAAAACGACTGGACGAAACACTCGCGGGGTACAGAATTCAGGTCACGATAGAAGGAAGCCGCGCCTTCCGCTCACCAAAAAGACTTGGCCTGATGCCTTTCGAGGGGTGTCGTGTCATCGTTTTCGACCGTGATGTTCAGGAAATTCAACGAAATCTCCTGCCGGAACTGGAACAGAAGACGCCAACCTTCCTCGACCTCGACGGAATTCGCGTCGCCGGGTTTGAAGAAAAGCAGGAAGCCGACATCTGGCATTTCTATGTGACGTTTCCGCGACCGAACGTTCTGCTTTACGCCACCGACAAAACCTATCTGGCGCAAACACTGGCTCGGATGAAAACCCGTGCCGCCGCACGTGCGCTGCCGGCGAATCTGCCCGAGTGGGAACACCTGGACCTTGCCGCGCCGTTCTGGGCCCTTCGGCATTTCAGGCAGGAAGGGGCCGACCTCGATCCATCCTCGCCAGTTTCTGGACGTCACCGGGAAGCGAATGCTCCCGATGTGAAAGCCATAGGATTGGTCTTTTCCTTCGATCCCCGTCAGACCGACACACCGACTGTAAGGTATTTATCCGGAAATAAACGGATTCTTGAAATCGCCTCACGAAGTTGGACGGATTCCGGACAAGGAATAAAGCCGAAATGTCGCCTCGTGAAGCCCGGCGTTGTTCAAATCTCAATGCCACTGAAAGACCGTCGCGTCGGCATGTTTACCTTCATGCTCTTTACCTATCTCGGTCACGGACTCTTTCTATAAAACGAGTACGGAAGAATCCGACTACTTACGCCGTGTAGCCCCCGTCCAGCGGGAGATCGGTCGCGGTCACGAACCGGCTTTCGTCCGACGCGAGATACAGAATTCCCAGCGCGATTTCTTCGGCTTCGGCGAAGCGTTTCAGCGGGACGTCCTTTGAAAGCATCGCCCAGACCGCTTCGGCGCTGCCGAGTTGGGCCGTCATTTCCGCGAAAAACGGCATGCTTTCCCACATCGGCGTCACCACGCCGCTCGGCGAGACGGAATTCACGCGGATACCGTCCGGGGCGAGTTCGAGGGCGGCGGTGCGGGTGAGCATCCGGACGCCCGCCTTGCTCGCGCAGTAGGCCGCCGCGCCCGGCGCAGGCTTGATTCCCGACGCCGACGAGACGTTGACGATGCTTCCTCCACCCGTACGCCGCATCGCCGCGCCGCCGTGCTTGATTCCCAGAAACACGCCGTCGAGGTTGACCGCCGTCACCCGCCGCCACTCGTCGAGCGTGGTGTCGGTGAGCGGTTTCCCGAAGGAAATTCCGGCGTTGTTGACGAGGATGTCGAGGCGTCCCCACTGGTCGAGGATGGCCGCGACCGCGTTTTCCCACGCCGTTTCCGAGGTCACGTCGAGGGTGAAGGCGAGCGTCGGGGCGTCGGGGCCGGCGAGTTCGGCGGCAACCCGGCGGACGGCGTCTTCCGCGATGTCGGCGACGGCGACGCGCGCGCCCTCGCGGACGAACAGTTCGGCGGTGGCGCGTCCGATGCCGGATGCCCCGCCGGTGACGAGGGCGACTTTTCCGGCCACGCGACCGGATGTGATGGGGTTTTCAGTCATAAAAAACGCAATGCAAAGACACAAAGGCGCAAAGGCACAAAGAAAAACTATTTTCTGCGTTTTCGTGCCTTCGTGTTCAAAAAAATCAGTTGAGGTCGTCTTTAAGGCACATCGGCGCAAACGATAAACTCAATCCGGTCAGGAAGATGAGCGCGCCGACGCAGGCGGGGGCGAGGTGAATGACATCGTTGTAGCCGACCACCGGGTGAACGCCGATGGCCGCGCCGAAACCGACCGTACCGGCGGCGGCGAGCGTTTGCCAGAGGTTTTTCGCGGGCGTCCCGAACCAGACGCAGAGCGCGACCAGAACCCCGCAGGTCGTGATGCCGCCGCCAAATCCGGCCCGGTCGTGGGCGATGAGCGGCAGCAGGCGCGGATTGATGGCCCGCATCTGATCGGGCGTCAGTCCGATGAAGGTCAGGTCCTGCGGCACGAACACCGCCGTCGAACCGACGACGAGGATGGTCAGTCCGCCCGCGACCATGCCCGCGGCGGTCGCCAGCAGCAGGGCCCGACCGATGCCGGCTGGCGATGTCCACGCCGGACGGGGCGGCTTTTCTGGTGGTTTTGATTCGAGGAATTGGCGCGAGCGCCCCATTCCGACCAGAAAACAGGGGAGTAAAAAGAGCGTCGCGACGCCGTGCCACGTGTCGAGGTAGCCGTAGCCCAGGTACGCCAGAAAACTCCCGAATCCCAGAAAACCGCTGATGGCAAAGGTGTTCCACGCCCACCGCTCGCGGGCGCGGAGCGGAAATTCGGCCAGCCAGAGATACAGAATGCCGACCGCGATGAGCGCGCCGCCGAAGGCCACCCGGTCGTGAAACATGAAATGGACGATCCGGCAGCCGCTCACCCGGCAGAGCTGGTCGGCGGTCATTCCGAGAAATTGTACGTCGTGGGGCAGAAAATGGCCGGTGGCCGAAAGAAACAGCGCGAAACCGCCCGACAGGATGAGGCAGACGCCCGTCAGCGAGAGGAGCGGGCGTCCGTCGGCAATGAGTCCGTCGAGAAGGGAGCGGTCATCCGTCATGGCAAATTCGGGGGAAGGAAATTCAACGCAAAGACACAAAGACGCAAAGGCACAAAGAATTCGGATTTTTTCTAGGTCTCCGTGTCTTTGTGCCTTCGTGCCTTTGTGTTCGGTATTGATTAGTTTAGCGACCCGAAGCCGCCCCAGTCGGTGAAATCGTCGTCGAAATCGCCGCCGCCGCGCCGCCGTCGCTGTTTCTCGTTGGCCGCCTTGCCGTAGCCCCGTTCCTCGTTGCGGCTGACCTTGCGCTGCGCGTGCAACCCTTCGAGAACGAG
>JAAFHI010000053.1 GCA_013298335.1 Actinomycetota bacterium | reverse complement strand
CAGCCGCGCCGACGACCCGAATTCCCACTAAAGACAGAAAGAGGAAACTCGCCACGAAAATATTCAAAAATAAGGCTTTACGTCGAAAATTCATAATGCTCCCTGTCTCCCTGTCTCCTTGTCTCCCTGTCTCCTTGTCTCAAAAGTCTTCACTTCTTCTTCCCGTCTTTTCCGCCCGGTTCGACGTAGCTCGGGCGGTAGCGCAGTTCGAGGCTCTTGTTGTCGGGCTGGCCGTCGCCGTTGATATCAACCAGTACTTCGACCTTGCGGCGTTTGCCCTCCTTGCGGGTGTTGGTTGGGGAGTAGCCGAGGCTGTACTGGTTGCGCATCAGCGCGCTGATCGAGCGCAACGTGGTCGGGATTTCGCCGGGAAACGTGACCGGAAAGTATTCGCCGCCGGAACTCTTCGAAAACGTCCTCAGCGTGTTGAACGCCTGGAGCAGCGTCATGCTCTGTTCGGGGGCGATTTGACCGTCAAAGCGTTTGTAGAACAGGTTTCCGATACCGATGGAATAGACCGGAACCCCCGCGCCTTCAACGATTTTCCGGGTCTGGTCGTAGTTGATCTTGCTGAAGGTATCGACGCCGAGTGCAATCAGCAGAATCGCCCGGCGGCCCTGAACTTCTTCCAGCCCGGTGTATTCCTCGCCGTCGAGCTTGCCGCCCTTGATGACGAACTTGAGCGTGTCGAAGAGATTGCTTTCCGAAAAGGCCGGGCGGTTGCGATAGAGCAGCACGATGCTCGACCGGAGTTCCGCCGGGTCATTCGAAAAGTCGTTCAGCACCTTCGGGCGGATATCGAACGGCACGACCGACACGTAATCCTTCGGCTGGACGAACCGGTCCACGAACTGCGCCGCCGGTTCGAGCACTTCAAAGACGAGCGGCCCGATGACCCGGCTGTATTCGAGAATCATGACGAGCGTGATCGCCCCGTCGCTGGTGCTGAAGTTGGTGACTTCCTGCTTCACGCCGTCTTCAATGATGGTGAAGTTGGCGGGCTTGAGGTCGGTGTAGATTTTCCCGGTTTTCTTGTCGTTCACGACGATGTCGAGGTTGACGACGTTGGTTTCGACCGTGATGACTTCCCCGTTGGTGTCTTCCTGGGTCGGTTTCAACGGCGGACGCCGCCGCGGCGTTCCCTGCGGACGGTTGTCCGTCTGGGTGCCCGGTACGCCGGATTGTCCCGCCGGTTTTCCGCTCTGGCCTTCATCCGGAAGTTTCTGGTTCGGCTTGTCGCCGTTGGTCGGCGTATCGGGTTTGCGGGTTGCGCCCGACTGGGCCGACGCCGAACGCATCAGGGCGAAGTTCGGCACCAGCATCGCGCAGAGACATCCGAACACGATGAACATGCGCCGAAACGGAATCGAAGCGGAAAAATACGGTAAAGCCACGGGATTACTCCTGTTTTGCGGAACGAATACCAGCCAGAAGGAAAAATGCACCAAGCGCACCGGCGGTTGCCAGTAAAAAAGGCGCGCGACGATCGACGTATTCCCAGAGGATTCCGGCGATGGAACTCGCGGCGAGGGCCCCGAAACTGGCGAGCATGGTTTGCAGTCCGATAGCCGTTCCACGCTTCTCGTTGGGAACAAGTTCCGCAATCCATGCCTTTGCGACACCTTCGGTCGCCGCCGCGTAGACGCCGTAAGCGGCAAACAGCGGCCACGCCTGCCAGCCGTTGGTCAGAAACGCGAATCCGAGATAGACCAGCGCGTAAACCGCGAGGCCGCCGGTCAGCACTGCGCGCTTGCCGAGCCGGTCCGACAGAACGCCGAGCGGATATGCACCAAGCGCAAAGACCGTATTATAAAGGACGTACCCGCCGATGGCCCCGGCGTCCGAAAACCCCGACGCCCGCGCTCTCAGAATCAGAAACACGTCGCTGCTGTTGACGACCGAAAAAAGCGTCAGTCCGATGACCACCCGCCGGTATTCCGCCGGCGCTTCCTTCCAGTAGGCAAAAACCGAAAACGGCGAATAGCGTTTCGAGGGCACCGGCTCGAATTTGGCGTCGGCGACGAAAAACGTCGAGGCGGCGGCGATCACCGACGGAATGAAGGCAAGCAGAAAAAGCGTCCGGAACTGTCCGGGGTAGTAGGCCAGGAAAATCAGTGCCACCACCGGCCCGACGACCGCCCCGGCGGTGTCCATCGCGCGGTGAAACCCGAACACCCGCCCCTGCCCGCCCTTCGGAGCGTAACCCGACAGCAGGGCGTCGCGCGGCGCGGACCGGATGCCCTTGCCGAACCGGTCGGCGACCCGTCCGGTGACCACGCCCGCCACCGTCCCCCAGACGCCGGGCAGCGGTTTCGAGAGCGCCGACAGCGAATAACCGAGCCGGACGAACGGCGCGCGTGTCCCCGTCCGGTCGGAAACCGCCCCGAAATAGCCCTTGAGAAACCCGCCGATGCCCTCGGCGACCCCTTCGAGCACGCCCAGCAGGACCATCGAAGCCCCAAGCACCCCCGTAAGATACAGCGGCGCAACCGGATACAGCATTTCGCTCGCCATATCCGTAAACAGACTGACGATGCCGAGAATGATGACGGCACGCGGAATGCGCGGGGGCGATGGAGTGTCGTTGGTATTCATCAACGAAAGTGGCGGACGGCAATTCGGATGTTGGAAGCACGCCATACTACCAATCGACGGGTGGGAAGAAAGCCCGAAGTTCCGCCCCGCAACAAAATGCGGGACACCGACATTCATCCGGCATCCCGCGCGGTTCAGAGTTCCCCGCTGATTGTATTTTAAAATTGAACCGGCAATACGCAGGCGCGGATGCGCCGACAGAAAATAGCCCCGCCCGTGAGGGCGGGGTGGCGTTTAGGTAAAGATTCGTGAGCCGCGTCAGCGGCGACACTTCCTGTTTTGGTGCCGCACCGTTGGCGCTCCGGTGTCCATTCGCCGTGCGGACCACGCCCTCACGGGCGCGGCTATTGTCTGGCGGTGCATTCGCACCTTTCGGAAATCGAACCACCCGTTTTTGCCGAAACAAATTTTCAAAGACCATCAGCGGGGGACTCTGAACAGTTAAAATTCAACGGTCGTTTTTGAACCGAACCGGAGGAACCGCGTTCGGCGTCACTTCCAGCCCCAGACCGCGGGCGTTTCGCATGGCCGGGAGCATCCGGACCGGCGATTTCACCGGATCGGTCGGCTTTCCGTTCAAGACCACCGGCGGGACCGTTCCCCCGAAAACGTTCAGGAAGAACCGGATACGGCGGATCTGCGCCATCGCGATGCGGAACGTCACGGTCGTCGATTGTCCCGGCGCGAGCGTCGGCAGCGGGGTGGCCGTCGCGCCGTCGGTGGATTGAATCGCGCCAACCACGCCGCCAGAGGAACAGGTCGCGTCATCCGCCGTGAGCAGCCGGAACGGAAGCGGCGGCGGCGCGCCGGTCGTTTCCCGAAGTTCAAGAAGTTGAAAATACGGGAGAAAAACCGTCTGGGTCGGGCTCGTGTTGGTCAGCGTCGCAGACAGCAGCAGTTCATTCGGATAGCCGCCGCAGGCCGTACCGGTCAGTTCCGGCGCGGACGTCGTCAGCGAAAGAAATCCGTTCACCAAATCCGCCGCCGCCTGATTCGCGGTGTAGTTCTGCCCGGCGATGGAGAAAGTGGCTGTTCGCGGCGCGCCATCGCGGTTGGCCGACGTGGTCACCGTCACCGTTCCGCTTCCGGAGCCGCTCGACGGACTGACCGAAAGCCACGGCGGAATGGTCCCGGTCACATTCCACGCGCACCCGGCGGTCGTCGTAATCGTGAGCGTCTGAACCCCACCGGCGGCGGGAAAACTGGTCGAAGTCGGGGAAATGCCGAACGAACAGGGCACCGCCTGCCCCGGCGTGACGGCGATGTTGCCGGAGGTAAACGTGCCGGGCGCGTTGAGAATGGTCGTCGGCACGGGCACGGTCGCCGTTCCGGTGACGATGCTCCCGGCGGTGCCGTTGGTCGCGGCGTTTCCGACGAGAAAATTCGCGCCGCTGTTCGGATGGTTGATCGTCACCGCGCCGTCGCCGTCCGCCGCGGTACAATCGCCCGAACCCGCGATCCGGCGGTCGGGCCGACGTTGTTCAGCGTGATGGACGCGCCCTGAACCGTGAAAACCGTCAGATCGCCGCTCGTCGCGTCGGTTTTCCCCGCCCCGTTTCTCAAATCGAACGTCACCGCGCCGGTCCGCGACCGGACATCCCCCGTCGCCGTGATGACCGCCGGTCCCGCGTCGCGCTGGGCGTCCACCACGCCGTTGGCCGTCGTGTCGTTGGCGACGACCGTCACCGCGCCGTTGACGTCGAGCGCGGCGTTCAAAAGCACGCTCCGTCCGGCTTGCAGCGTGAGACTTCCCGCCGAACTCGAAATCGGACTGTTCACCGTGATGTCGGTGTTTGCCTGAAGCACGACGTTCGTGCCGGAATTCAGCGCGCTATTAATAAAGGAGGCGCGAATCGCCACCGTCTGCGCCTGTCCGCGCGCGAACGTCAGCGAATTGGCCGACGGCATCGCGACGAACACCCGCCCGCTGCCCCCCTCGCGCAACGAGGCGAGAATCACCGTGCCGTTCGCAGTGTCGTCCGCGACGACCGAGGTCGGCTGCGAATTGGTGACCGTTCCGAGAATGCTGTTGCCCGCGTTGATGAAACTGCTTCCGTCGATGGGCCGACCGGTGGTCCCGTTGAGCAGGGTGAAGGCCCCCGCTCCCGGAATCGCGCCGTTGGTCCACCCGGAACTGATCGCGACGCAGTTGCCGTCGGCCAGCGCCACGGAAGACTGCCCGATCAGATCGTTCGACGTACTCCCGACGAGGCTGTTCGCCGCCGTCACCGCCCCGGTCGAACCGGTCGCGCCGTTGCCGAACGTGAACGCGCCGACATTGAACAGCGCGCCGTTGTCGAAAAACGGACTTCCGACGATGTAGTTGCCGTTCGTCAAAGCCCGGACGCCGTTGAACCCGATCTGGTCGCCTCCCCGCGCCCCGAACTGACTGTTGGCCGTCGTCACCGGCCCGGAAATGCCGGTCGTACCGCTGCCCCAGGTCGCCGCGCCGACGTTCGGCGTCGCGCCATTATCCCAGTTCGGCGAAGCGACGACGTAATTGCCGTTGGAAAGCGGAAAGACGCCGAAACTCCCGATCTGATCGGCGTTCGTTGTGCCGACGAGGCTGTTGGCCGCGCTCACCGCGCCGCTCACGCCGGTCGTCCCGTTGCCGAAGGTCGCCGCGCCGGCGTCCACGACACCGCCAATATCGCAGTTTGAACAGGTAAAGACGTAATTGCCGTTGGTGAGCGGCTGCCCACCGGAACCGACGTTGTCGTTCGTCACGCTCCCGACGAGGCTGTTGGCCGCGCTCACGGTCGCGACCAGGCCGGTCACGCCGTTGCAGAAGGTCGCCGCGCCTGCCGCCGTCGCCGCGCCGTTGTTCCATAACCGGCTCGATACGACATAGTTGCCGTTGGTCAGCGTCAGCGCCGACCCGACGCCGACCTGATCGCCGGTCGTGCTTCCGACCAGACTGTTGGCGGTCGAAACCGCACCGACCGTGCCGCCCAGCCCGTTGCCGAGCGTGGCCGCGCCGACGTCCGCCGTCGCGCCGTTGTCCCAGGTCGGAGACGTCACGATGTAGTTCCCGTTCGCCAGGTCGCGAACATTGGTGCCGACGGCGTCACTGGTGGTACTTCCGACCAGACTGTTTCCGGAACTGACCACGCCGACCGTGCCGCCCAGCCCGTTGCCCCACGTCACCGCGCCCGCGTCAACCACGGCCACGTTGTTCCACTGGGAACTTCCCACCGCATAATTGCCGTTGGTCAGCGCGATGACGCCCCGGTTTCCGACCTGATCATCGGCGGTCGAACCGACGAGGCTGTTGGAAGTCGTCACCGCGCCGGTGATACCGGTCGCGCCGTTGCCCCACGTCACCGCGCCGACGTTGGCGGTCGCGCCGTTGTCCCAGAACCGGCTGTTGACGACGTAGTTGCCGTTGGTCAGCGCGACGCAGCCGTTGACGCCGACGTTGTGAATCGTCGCCGTGCCGACAAGGCTGTTGGAGGCGTTCACCGTGCCGGTGCGTCCGGTCGCGCCGTTGCAAAACGTCGCCGCGCCCGCGTTGAGGGCCGCGCCGTTGTCCCAGTTCTGGCTGCACACGACATAGTTGCCGTTGGTCAGCCGCGTCACGCCCGCCGAGCCGAGCTGATCTGAGGCAACGCTCCCGACCAGACTGTTGCCCGAGCCGATGAGGCCCGAAAGACCGGTCGCGCCATTGACCCACGTCACCGCGCCGACATCGGCGGTCGCGCCGTTGTTCCAATCCCGGCTGACAATCACGAAATTCCCGTTTCTCAGGTCGATCAGCCCCTGTTCCGAAACACTGTCTTCCGCGCTGCTCCCGGTCAGAACCGAAACGAGCGCGCCGGTCGTCCGGTTGTAGACATACACCGCGCCCGCGTCCGTGCCGCCCGCGTTGTCGAAAGGTTTCGAAACCGCGACGTTTCCGCTGTTGAGAAGTATGCGCTGCACACCGAAGAACACCCCGCCACCCGCGTTCGGGTCAATCAATTGAAAATGCGGAAAGAGGCCGGTCGTGTCGTCAATGACGATGTTTTTCGGATCAAGCAGGACCTTTCCGGGTGTTCCCGAGATCGCGCCAGCGTTCACGACGCCGCCCGCGTCAAGCGCCGATTTCCCGGAAAGCTCGACAAAGCCGCCGTCACCCGAGGCTTTTCCGCCGCGCGCACTGACGAGTCCGGCGGCGGCCGTGGATTCAGTCGCCCAGACGACGACGCTTCCGCCCTTCCCGGTTTGCCCGGCATCGGCGCGAACCACCGTGTTTTCACTCAGATACGCCGTGTTTGAAGTTGTCGCTCCAGTGCGTCCGCCGATTGAAATGTCGCCGCCGTCGGTCGCGCCGTCGGCCACGAGCGTCGCGGCCACGAGGTTGAGCGCGCCGCCCGCGACCTCAATCCGTCCGCCGGAGCTGCCCGCGCCACTCGCGGTCAGTTTTCCGGATGAAAACACGCCCGCGACGCCGTTGACGGCAACATCTCCGCCTTTTCCCTGCCCGCCGCCGTTGGCCTGAATCGTTCCGGCGGCGGTTTGAATGACGCGCCGCGATCCTGAAATTGTGACGCGCCCGCCGTCACCCGTTTCCCCGTCCGCCCGGAGCGTGCCGTGCGTCACGACGTAGCCGCCATCAATCACAATCCGCCCGCCTTCCGGGCCATCAGCGCGGATGTCACCACCGACGTACCCGAACGGAATGGTCAAAACCACCCGCCCGGCCCGTTCGCCGGAAACGTCAATCCGTCCGGTGTTTTCAAATACTCCGGCGGCGCCGGCGCGGTCCGTCCTTTTCTTCATGGTGTCGGGAATCGTCAGCCCGGATGCGTTTGAAACCGAAACGTCGCCCTCCGCCGGAACGACCGCCGCCAGATTCACCACGCCGCCGGGGGCCGTCACCGTGCCGCGCTGCGCGATGTTTTCCCCGATCAAGGAAACCGACGCGCCGGGAACGGCGGTCACCGCGCCGGAATTCACAAGTCCGCCGGTCGCGGTCCTCGAAAACCGCAGTCCGGACGGCGCGCCGGTCCCCTTTTCCTGAAGAACTTCCGAAGCGGTCGCGAACACCACGTCGCCGGGAAGTTCAATCCGGGCGGAGTCGGTCAGTTCGATGCCGTTCGGATTCACCAGCCAGAACCGGACGCCGGGGCAATTCGGCGCGGTCAGCCGTCCGGAAATCCGCGTCGGCGTATCTCCGGTAACTTCAATAACAATGTTTCGAATTTCATTGGTTGCAGCCTCGAAAACGAGGCTTGCGCCATCGGTGCCGACGGAGCATTCCCTCACTTGGCAGGTAAGCGTGGTCCCAGCGACTGTTCCAGTCAGAGGAAAATCGCGCGCGGGGGCAATCGCCGGAAGCGGCCTGGCCGTTGAACGGGGAACGTCGCCTCGAACGGCCCCCGCGCTCCACCACCACAACCCGAAAATTCCGGCGCTGATGATCGCCAGTACTCGAAAAACGACCCGCGGGCCGCGTGACTTCGCCACCGGTAAAAGACGCTTGGACATGATTTTCCTCTCGGTTCCTGAAGAAATCATCGCCTCGACACTCCCTTTTCCGGTCCGGAACGGCCACCCGTCGAACGGGCGCGTTCAAATCAACCGACAAAAAGAAATGCGGCAATGGACGGCATTTCAGCCGAGAAGAAGAAAATCCAGCGTGTGATTTTCGGAATTCGCTTCCGGAAAGGTGCGAATGCACCGACGGAGAATAGCCGCGCCCGTGAGGGCGTGGTTCGCGTGGCGAGATGCCGGAACGCCAACGGCGCGGCACTGGAAACGAATGTGTCGCCGCTGACGCGGCTCACGAATTTTTTCCGCCAAATCACCCCACCCTCACGGGTGGGGCTACTTTCTGTCGGCGCATCCGCGCCTCTTCAAACCCGATTACAGAATCCGGAAGGGCCGGAAGTCGATGCTGTCGGCGCTGACGAGCCGGATTTCGGTCGGGCCGAGTTTGCCGTTGAATCCAATCGGGATGGAGTCGCCGTGAAGATGACCGTAGACACACCAGTCGGCATTGAACTCCGCCAGCAGGTCCGTGAAACCGCTCGGTTCGTGGCGTCCGTTCATCGGCGGATAGTGAAGAATGACCACCAGCCGGTCGAATTCCGCCCGCCGCTTCTTCGCCTGTTCCAGTCCGAGCCGCAGCCGGACCAGTTCGCGGTCGTAAATCTTGCGGTCTTCCGGGGTGTATTCCCGCGCCGGACGCTCGCGCTTTTTCGCGGCTTCCATCCGTTCGAAGGCGTCGGTGCTGGGTTCGGCCCCCGGACACTGCCAGCCGCGCGTTCCCACGAAGCCCACCCGGTCAATCACGGTACAACTCGCCTGAAGCGGCACAACCGTGTCGCCGAGCAGCGCCCGGACCTTGGCGAGCGAGTTCCACCAGAAATCGTGGTTGCCGCGGATGACGACCTTGCGTCCGTGCAGCCGGGCGATCCACTCGGCGTCGGGGCGCGCTTCGTCGGGCCGCATCGCCCACGACAGATCGCCCGCCAGAATCAGTACGTCGTCCGCCGGATTGACGTCCGGCGGCGCGGTTTCGCCGATTTCCCGCCAGGCGGCTTCGATCTTGTCGGCGTGGTCACGCCACTGCTCGCCGAAAATGTGCATCGGTTTCGGCTTGCCGAACGAAAGATGAGGGTCACCCAGAGCAAAGACACGCATAGAACCGGAACAGGAGCTTTTTTCAGAGTTTCAGGAAAAAGGAGCATCAGCAACAAAGTTGCAGAACTTTTCCTGTAGTTTCGCTGTCGAATCCGATGCGCGTTTTTACCAGCTTTGGTAAGGTGCGCAAAACCGAAGCCGCAATACTGGTTTTCCCGCACTCCACGCCTATGACGCCGAAAACGCCTTCTTCGCCGTTTCCGCTGGTTTCGCCGACGACCGCCGCCATTCCGCTCGGAGAGGTCATCCGGGAAAGTCGGTGGCTGACGGCGGTCGTGCTGGCGACGCTGGTTCTGGCGGACATCCTCATTTCCGGCGCGACCTTTCGCATCGCCACGGCCTACGCCGACCCCGAAAACCTCTTTTCGGCGGCCTCGTTTTCCCTTTCCCTGCTCATCGCGATCCGGCTTCTGTGCCTGCGGCATTTCCGTCTCTACCGGCTGCACGGCGAGTTTCATGACTCCGACGATTTGTCAGCCGTTTTCAAGTCCGTCACCCTCGGCAGCCTGTTCGGCATCGTCATCGCCTTTTTCTTCTGCGGACGCCGGATGTTCGACGCGCCAACGGTCGCGCGGCTGGTCTTTCTGTACGACTGGATGCTGGCGATCCTGCTGTTCGGGTTGAGCCGCTTCGTCTTCCGCCGGATTCAGATGATTTCCAGAAATCAGGGCCGCAACCTGATTCCGACCCTCGTGGTCGGGACCGGCCCGGAAGCCAAGGTCTGCCTCGGGGAAATCGGCGAATCGCCGCGCATGGGCTACAACGTGGTCGGCGTGCTGGCGACCAACGCCTCGACCGTTGACGAACTCATCGCCGGAACCGTCGAGGACGTGCCGATTATCGGAAATTTCGCGAACCTGCCGGCGCTGGCGCAGCAGCTTGGCGTCGCGGAAGTGCTCATCACCGACTCGCGGCTCCCCTCGCGCGACATTTTCGACGCGATGATGCGCTCAGGGCGAAAAACCCGCCTGGTCTTCCGGGTCGTGCCAAGCCTCTACAACTGCCTGCCCCAGAAAACCGAAATCCATCAGGTCGGCTCGCTGCCGATGATTCAACTGTTCGAGGACCCGCTTTCAGGGGCCAACCGGTTTCTGAAACGCGGGCTCGACATCTTCGGGGCGGTTTTCGGCCTGATTTTCCTCGCCCCGGTCTTCGCGCTGGTGGCCTATTTAATCAAGCGGGAATCGCCCGGACCGGTTTTTTACGCGCAGGAACGGGTCGGAATGGATGGGCGAACCTTCCGGATGTACAA
>JAAFHI010000364.1 GCA_013298335.1 Actinomycetota bacterium | reverse complement strand
GGTTCGGGCCGGCCCCGTCGCTCGCGAATCCCGCGTCGAGCGTGCCGTCGGCGTTGATCCGGGCGATTCCGCTTCGGGACACGCTATTCAACGAAATGAAATTCCCGCCGATGAAGATTTTCCCGTCCGGCTGAAGAATCACGGTCGTGATTGCGCCACCAGCAAGCACCACCGAAGGGAACGTCGAATCCACCGTTCCGTCCGCGTTCAACCGGATCAGACCGAGGTTCACGGCTGATTGCGTAAACCCGAACAGTCCGGCCACGAGCAACCGCCCGTCGGGTTGCGAGGCGACGGCCCGCACCGTTCCAAAAATCGTCACGCCCGCTCCGAAGGTCGAGTCGAGCGAGCCGTCCGCGTTCAGCCGGACGATGCCGGAAGCGGCCACCCCATTGAACGTCGAAAACTGTCCCCCGACGATGATCTGGCCGTTTGACAGTGGAAGGATTGCGTAGACCCCAGAGTTTCCCGAGACGTCAAATGTCCCGGCCAGCCCGTTCCCGAACGTCGTGTCGAGCGTGCCGTCGGCATTCAACCGCCCCACGCTTCCCCGCGCCACGCCATTGATCTGGTCGAACTGCCCCCCGACCAGGATTTTTCCGTCCGCCTGAAGCGCCACCGCACGCACGGCGGCGGTTTCCGGTCCGATTTGCACCGAGCCGAAGGTCGCGTCGGTCGTTCCATCGGAGTTGAGCCGGGCGATGCGGTCCCGCGTCAGACCGTTGACCGTGTCGAAATTCCCGCCGACGAGCATCCTTCCATCCGGTTGAAGGGTGACGGCGTTCACCACACCGGGGCGACCGAGGCCCGGCACAAACGTACTATCGACCGCGCCGTCCGCGCCGAGTTGGGCCAGTAATGCGCGGTTGACACCATCAATCTGCTTGAAAACTCCGCCGACGAGAATTCGCCCGTCGTCCCTGATTGCCAGTCCAAAAACGGTTTCACTGAAACTTGTGAAAAGGTTCTGGGGAAATCCCGCGTCGAGTGTGCCGGTGGCCGTCAGTCGGACCAGATTGGTCGCCGTGACCCCGCCGATTTGGGTGAAACCTCCACCTACAATGACCTTGCCGTCGGCTTGCAGCGCCAGACTCGTGGCCAATGTACCGGGAAGGTTCACCGTCACTCCGAATGCCGTGTCGAGCGTGCCGTCGGCGTTCAACCGCGCGACACTATTTCGAAGCGTGCCGTTCATCCGGGCGAAGGAACCCGCGACGATCACCTTGCCGTCGGGCTGAAGCGCCAACGCCCGAACCGAACTGCTCGCTCCGGTCAGACCGTTGCCGAAGGTTGTGTCGAGCGCACCGTCCGGGTTCAGCCGCGCGACATTCCCTCTCGCCACGCTGTTGACCGTTGAAAATTGACCGCCGATGAGGATTTTCCCGTCCGGCTGAAGGGCAATCGTGTTCACGGATCCGCCTCCGGAGAGACTGTCCGGAAACGCCGCGTCGAGCGTGCCGTCGGCGTTCAACCGCGCGAATGCCCCATGCTCCGCGCCGTTCAGGGTACTGAAAAAGCCCCCGATGAGAATTTTCCCATCCGGCTGGACCGCGACGGCCTCAACCGAACTGTTCGCTCCCGTTACCCCGGAGAGGCCGTTCCCGAATGAAGCATCGAGCGTGCCGTCAGCGTTCAACCGGGCGAGATTGCCTCTGATCACGCCGTTGACCACCAGAAACTGGCCGCCGATGACGATTTTTCCATCCGGCTGAACCGCAATGGCGGACACGGTCAGGCTCAAAACCGCGCCGGACACCCCCACGAGGCCCGCCCCGAACGTGGTATCGAGGCTGCCGTCGGCGTTGAGCCGGGCAATGCCGACTTGCGGTGTGCCACCGACCTCGATGAAATTTCCGCCGATCAGAACCCGTCCGTCGGCGAGCGGCACCACCACGTTCACCTGCCCACCCGACTGGTTGCGCGTCGATACACCCGCCAGCCCGGCTCCGAAGGTCGGGTCGGTGTCACCAGGGGTCTGCGCCCGGACGCCGACCGCGCCGAGAAAAATGGCCGTCATCGCGAACAGGCCCGCGAGGGCGGTCCGCCACCGAAACACGTTCAATTTCCGATTGTGAAAAAACATGGCTGCTCCTTCGTTTTGCCTTCCGTCACGAACGGAAAGCGTCAATCAATGAGTTTGTTCGGCGCTTTGGCCGGGAATTCCAGTTTTCGAGACGGACCTCCCCCGAATCCCCCGAAAAGAACCCTCGGGTGATTGGCCGGAAATCCGGATGTGTAGTAAAAGTCGTTACTTACGGACGTCTTCGGGTTTTTCGGGCATTGCCCCGTCGCAGACGCGAACCCCGCCATCGGGAAGTTCAACGCAGTGAAACTCGCCGCGCTCGATCCGCCGGAACACTTCCCGGACGGTGAGGCCGAGTCGCTGCGCCAGTGCCTCCGGCGAGGCCATCATCCGTCCGCACGCCGGACAGCCGACCGGCCCCGTCATGCGCCGGATTCGGATTTCCTCGTGCGTCTCGATAATCGTCCGGACGATTCGCTCTTTTGCCATCTTCAACCCGCTTTCGTCGGAATGGCCGCAAAGTAGAAATTGCCCGCCGAAAAGTCTCAGCAGCGGTTCAGTTTTTTTTCATTCTTTTTTCAGCAGCCCGCAAATGCTTCTCGATAAACGGGATACGGAAAATTATGAATTCGGCCCGTTCCGGCTCGAAACGGTCGAACGCCGTCTCCTGCGGGATGGCGCGCCGGTCCCGCTGACCCCGAAAGCCTTCGATCTGCTCGTTCTGCTGGTCCGCGCGAACGGGCGGCTGATGTCGAAAACCGAACTCCTCGACGCCCTCTGGCCCGACGCCGAGGTCGAGGAAGTCAACCTCGCCAACAACGTCAGCCTGCTGCGCAAGACCCTCGGCGACCGGGGCTACATCGAGACCGTGCCGCGCTTCGGCTACCGCTTTTCAGGCGAATGCCGCGCCCTCGCCCCGGTCATTTCGGAGCCTGAGCCGGAACTCGTCATCGAGCGCCGGACCGTCACCCGCATCGTCACCCACGAAATCGAGGTCCCCGAGCCACCGGAGCCCGCCATCCCGATTGAGGCCCTTCCGGTTTCCCCCGTTCGCCTGCTGCCCGCCGCCGAACCGAAAAAGGGCCGGTTCCTGACCGGGCTGATCCTCGGCGTGGCGGTGGTCGTCGGAATCGGGCTGGGCTGGCGGTTTTTCGGAAAAAGCGGGCCGACCGGACCGCGCCTGCCGCTCCGGGTGATTCCCCTCACGAGCGATCCGGGCCGTGAAACCCGACCGGCCTTTTCGCCCGACGGAAAATCGCTCGCCTACACCTGGGACGGCCCGGACGGCGACAACCTCGACGTGTACGTCCGGCCCCTCGACGGCGGGCCGGTCCGCCGCGTCACCACCGACCCGGCCACCGATTCCAGCCCGGTCTGGTCGCCCGACGGCAAACGGCTCGCGTTTTTCCGCTACCGGGAAATCGGCCTCGAAGTGGTCGTCGCGAACCTCGACGGCGGTCCCGAACACTCGGTCGGCATCGTTACCGACGGGATTTCGTGGTCGCCCGACGGCAAAACCCTCGCCGTTTCGGACCGGCCCACCCCGGACCAACCGCCGCGCGTCTTCGCCCTCGCGGTCGAAAGCGGCCTGAAAAAACAGCTCGCCTTCGACGGCGGGCCGGAACTTTCCGACGGGCGGACCCGGTTTTCGCCGGACGGCAAATGGGTGGCGTTTATCCGGAATTCGTCCGCCGGAAGCGAACTGCTCGTCGTACCCGCGACCGGCGGACCGACTCGTCGCATCACCACCAAAGCCGGGCGGGTGGACAGCTTCGACTGGCTGCCGGACGGAAGCGGGCTGATTTTTTCATCGTCGCGAAGCGGGAAGTATCAGGCGTGGGAAGTCGGCATCGGGGGCGGCGAGGCGGTCCCGGTGTCGGGCCTCGACGGCCAGTGCCGCGACGTGACCGTCTCGCCGGACGGTACGCGGCTCGCCTACCAGCGGTGGGAAACTGACGTCAACATCTTTCGAATGAAGGTTTTGGGGGGAGAACCGGTCCGGGTCACGACCGCCACGCAAACCGACGACAGCCCGGTGATTTCACCCGACGGCAAGCGGATTGCCTTTATGTCGAACCGGTCGGGATTCTGGGATATCTGGGTCATCGACGCGGATGGCCGGAACGAACGGCAGGTCACCAACTTCCACGGTCCGCCCGCCGGAAGCCCCCGCTGGTCGCCCGACGGCACGCGCATCGCCCTCGACGTCCACACCAACCAGTTGGCCGACGTCTACGTCGTGGCGGCGGACGGCGGCCAGCCGACCCGCCTCACCACCGGGGCGTTCCGCGACACCCTTCCGACCTGGTCGGCGGACGGGAAGCACATCATTTTCTGTTCGAATCGGACCGGCGCGCCGCAACTGTGGAAAATCCCCGCGACCGGCGGCGAGGCCATTCAGGTGACGCAGCACGGCGGATGGGAAGCCTTTGCCGCGCCGACGGGTGACCGGCTGTACTACACGAAAGGCGTGGACATTCCCGGTTTATGGACGGTTCCGGTCGGCGGCGGCCCGGAAACGCCCGTTGGCAAACTTCAGATCCAGCCGCGCCACCGGAACTGGGCGGTCGGGAAAGACGCGCTGTATTACATCGTGTTCATGCCGGGAAGCGGCTGGATGCTCAATCGGTACGACCTGAAAACCGGCGACGCAAAACCGCTGCGGGTTGTCCGGAAGAACGAAGTTCCGGGACCCGTCCGGCTCACGATGACCCGGACCGAGGACGAAATCTTTTACGCGCTCGACGAACGCTCCGGCGGCGATATCGTCCTCGTCGAAAACTTCCACTCCGTCCGCCAACCGTAAGGCTCCGCCCGCGCCGGATTCCGGCGGTCACAGGTACTTTTCAATCGGGAGCCAC
>JAAFHI010000445.1:901-4311 GCA_013298335.1 Actinomycetota bacterium | reverse complement strand
CGGGGATCGGAAATCCCGGAAAAAATCTCAACCAGCGTCTTCTGTTTCGGTGTCGTCATGGCGACAACACTAAACCGAAGTCACCTATTTCTTCCATTCACTACTCTTTAAGATGCGTTTGCCCTGACTTTCTTCCAGATTCCTCGCAACTTCGGTTTTTTCAAACTTCATCGTTCATCATTCATCGTTCATCGTTTTTTCCCGACTCCCAAGACTCACGAGACTCCCAAGACCCCCCAGACTCATTTCACATATCCTCTCCGGGCCCGAATCACGTATTCCGTGCCTTTGGGTGGGGCGGGATGTTCGGCGGTGGGGACGAATTCGATTCTGAGTTTTCGGAATTTGCCCGAGCGGGCCGGGTTGGTGGATTCGTAGCCCAGGGTGTAGCGCGCGCGCAGCCGGTCGAGCAGGTCGCCGAGCCGCTTGCCCGATTCCGGCGCGTCGGTTTTGAGCGCCTCGCCGCCGGTTTTCTCGGCGTAGTCGAAAACGCTCCCAGGCGAAAGTTTCGGATTCGCAAAGCCGCGCCGCCACGCTTCGCGCAGTCCTTCCTTGCGGTTCGGGACGACCAGTCCGCAGACGGCGACATCGCTTTCGAACAGAATCTGCCCGGCTTCCTTTTCGCTGAAGAAATCGAGGTGGCGCGTCTGCATCGCCACGTTGTCGGTGACGACGATGATGACCTTGCGGGCTTCACGGGACGCGGTTTTCCGCATTTGCAGCACGGCGCGCGCGATGGCGTCGTGGAGAAAGATGCCTTCTTCGCCGTATTTGCGTTCGTTGAAATTGCGGATGGCAGTGCCGGTGGCGGCCCGGTCGCGGGTGAAATCCTGGATGAGATCGGTCTTTTCCGCCGTCACCATCACGGCAAGCTGATCCTGGGGCCGGAGGTGGAACTGGGCTTCAAGGACATTGGTGCGGAGCATCCCGATGGTGTCCCAGACGGTCTTGCTCGTGTCGATCAGAAACATCACCGCCAGCGGGCGTTCGCCCTGGCTGAACGACTCGACCGGCTGCCGGACGTCGTCCTCGAAAATGGCGAAGTTGTCCTTCGTCAGCCCGGCGACCGGACGGTTGGTCGCCTTTTCGAGCACCATCGCGTCGAGCACGACCAGTTCGGTCGAGAGCCGGACGACCCCGTCATCCGGCTTCGACGGTGGCGACTGTTGCGCGGAAATCATTCCACAGAAAAGACTTGCGAGAAGAATCACCGCGCCCGAACGAATCGGGAAACGACTGGCCATCGTGCAACCTCGGGAAGGCCGTCCCCCTCGGTTGGGTCGGACGGCTGATTTTCGGTACTGGGTCACACGTCTGTACGGTCAATCCGTGCCGGAAAGTTCGGTATGGAAGGCATGAATGCGGCAGTTCCTTCTTTTTCCCGCCAAAACGCGAGAGGCGCGGATGCGCCGCCAGAGAATAGCCGCGCCCGTCAGGGCGTGGTACACCGGCGGCCAATCCTGGAGGCTCGAAGAGCCGACACAACCTTCACTCCCAGACGTACTGTTCGTTGTAAGAAACCCTGTGGAGATCCAGAAGTTGTCGGAATTCAGCTTGAAAGTCACGGCGTCGATGATGCTCGGCCTGATTTTCAATGTACCGAATGACCACTGACTCAAGAGATTTGCTCACTGCGAACGCCCCGTACCCGCTCTGCCAGGCAAACCCCCTCGCGTCAGGAAATGTTTCATGAACCCAGCGCGAGGAATTGGCTTTCAATGCTCCCACGATTTCGGCCAGAGTCACTGTGGAAGGAAGAGACGCCAATAGATGAATATGATCGGAGGTTCCACCCACGCAAAGCAGCCGTCCTTTTTTTCGTTCGAGAATGCCACCAAGGAATCTGTACAACTTGGGACGCCAAATATCTGAAATCAAAGGCTGTCGCCTTGATGTACTCCAGACGAGATGAACTGAGAGAGAAAGGTGATGGCCAGCCATGAAGATGCTCCTTTGGGTGTCGGCTCTTCGAGCCTCCATGGTTGGAGCAACCGGCGTACCACGCCCTGACGGGCGCGGCTATTCTCTGGCGGCGCATTCGCGCCTCGTCGTTTACCGACGGAGATTTTCATTCCTGGAGACCTCTTGAAATGTTGGTGGTCACGGGATCAACTGATCCCAAGGAAAAAAAGACTTTATGGAGTTGTTCAGTTCAGGAGTTGCCAGCATGGTCAACCTGAATCCATGCCGTTTGGGAATTTGACCCATTCAAACTTCGGTAATGCCAATTTGAAATATACCCCCGGCGCGATGAATCTCCCGCTTCACAGAAGTGAATGATGAGGTTACCCAGCCGGGCGGTCACCAGAAGCAGATTGACTCGCGGAAATGAGGCGCGGATGCGCCGCCAGAGAATAGCCGCGCCCGTCAGGGCGTGGTACACCGGCGGCCAATCCTGGAGGCTCGAAGAGCCGACACAAACCTCGGTCAATCCGTGCCGGAAAGTTCGGTATGGTCGGTGGGTTCGAGGGCGAGGGTGACGAGAAATTCCGAGGGCATCGTCCGGTTGCCGTCGCGGTGGCGCGCCCACGAAAGGTTGAGGTGGGTCATGGCGCGGGTCATCCCGACGTAGAGCAGGCGCCGTTCCTCGTCCACCTTCCGCACGCGGATAGGGTCGTTCGGGCGGGTGGATTTGCCCGACGGCAGAATCCCCTGTTCGAGCGCGGGCAGCCAGATCCGCGAAAATTCCAGGCCCTTCGCGGCGTGGATCGTCATCAGCGTGACGGCGTCGCGGGCGCGCCAGGAATCCTGCATCTGGAACAGTCGCGTGAAGTCGAGCGCCTCGCGCATGGCTTCCGCGAGGGGCAGCGCGTCGAACCGGTTCAGGACGTCGAGAAACTTGGTGAACGCCTCGTTTGCCCGCTGGCGTTCCGGGTGTTCCGCCGCCGCGTCGAGCGCCGCGCGCCACGTCCGGGCGATGCGGGTGGCGGGGTCGGTCTCCGCATCTTCTTTCAGAAAAAGTACTTCGCGGAATCGTTCGCTCGCCTCGTCGCCCCACGTCGCGCGTCCGTGGCGGAAGAGCGGGCTCTGCTCGGCCTCGGTTTCCGGCATTTCGAGGAGCATCGCGAGGGCGAGGCAGCCGAGATGCTCGGTGCCGAGGAGCGTCCGCTGGCGGACGGCGTAATCGGCCTTCATCCCTTCGAAAACGGCGACCAGCGTTTTCGTGTCGTCGAGCGCCCGGTGGGCCGCGCCGGTATCCACGCCGAATTTCGCCGCGAGGGATTCGAGCGTGGCCTTCTTCGCGTCCGGGTAGAGCCGCCGGGCGAGCGGCAGCGTGTCGAACAGCGGGTTTTCGAGCTTGCGCCCGCACTCGCGGACGCGCCGCATCAGAATCGGGAAATCGAATCCGAGGCCGTTGTGGGCCACCAGGGCGTCATCGCCCACAAAATCGTGGAATTCGCCCGCGATGT
>JAAFHI010000445.1:0-891 GCA_013298335.1 Actinomycetota bacterium | reverse complement strand
CCATTCCGGTCGTGATTTTGTGGATGGCGGCGGCGTCTGCCGAGATCGGGACGACCGGTTTCACGAGCGAGGAAAAGGTCTCGGCGACCTGGCCGTCGCGGACGCGCACCGCGGCGACTTCCACCATGTCGTTGCGTTCGGTGTCGAGGTCGGTCGTCTCGATATCCACCGCCGTGTAGTTCGGGAGAAACGGCGCAAGTCGAAGTCCGAGAAAGCCTTGCGCGATTTTCCAGAGCGTCGCGAAGACCGACGGGCGCGACCCGCGCTCGGCTGCCGGGACGCAGTCCGGCGGGACTTCACGGCGCGCGCCGCTCCGTCCTGGTGTACCGAGGGCGAAATCCGGCATCGCCAGCACCGCCGAAAATTTCCGCGCGCCGGTCGCCCGCGCCTCGCCCGCCGAGTCGAGCGCGAGCAGGACGAGCGGTTCCGCCGCCGGTTCGCCTTCAAGACCGTTTTCCGCCCGAATCGCGAACCCGCTCGCGCCGAGCATTCCGCCGAGCAGCGCCACGGCGGCGCGTTCGATGACGGCGTCGCCCGCCGCGAGCACGAGCGTGCCGCCGCGCACCGCGAGCCGTTCGAACCACCGCGCCGCCATTTCGACCGGCGCAATGCTTAACGGGTCGGACATTTCGAGTGCTGGGTGCTGGGTGCTGGGTGCTGAGTTTTCAGCCAGGTACGTGTCGAGGGTCCGGACCCACTCGGTCAGCGAGCGGGCGGACGCGCCGTCGAGCAGGGTTTTGGCGGTCGAGAGCGCGCCGGCGACGCGGCTGAGTTGCTGGCGTTCGGCGCGGTCGCTGTCGTTGGCCCGCAGGCGGGCGGAGAGTCCGGCGCGGAGCGTGGCGTTTTTGGCGCGGGCGGCGGTTTCGACGCGCAGGCGGGTCGGTTCGTCGC
>JAAFHI010000307.1:1354-5394 GCA_013298335.1 Actinomycetota bacterium | reverse complement strand
ACGCGATGGTACGGGGCGATTCGTTGCCGTCGGCTTCCTCGGAATCCTGAAACGTGAGCAGGACCATCCCGACGAAGGCCGGAAGGGTGATGAGGGCGATGAGCAGATAGGATTTGAACAGTTCCATGACGAAGTACGAACGCCCGAAAACGAAGGCGAAAAATCAGATTCCGAAGAAGAAGTACCCGATGACGAGCAGCGCGCCGACGAAAATCAGGGCGGCGTAGCCCCGCGCGAACCCGGACTGCATATCGCGCAGCAACCCGCCGACCACTCCGGTTAGCCAGCCCGCGCCGTTGACGAGGCCGTCCACGATCTTCAGGTCGAAAATCTTCCACAGCCCCTCGCGCGCGACGAGTTCGAGCGGACGAATCACGATGGCCTCGTAAATCTCGTCGATGTAGTACTTTGCCTGCACAATCGGCGGGGCCGTCCAGAGCGGGCTCTTGCGGAAGAACACCCAGCCGAGGCCGATTCCGGCGAGCGCGATGAAGGCCGAAAAGCCCATCAGACCAAGTTCGAGGCTGTGATTGCTCGCGACGTGGGCGATTTCGACGCCGCGTCCGCCGACTTCCAGCACCGGTTTGAGGAAATGCTCGAAGCGGTTCGTCCCTCCGAGGACTTCGGGAATCCCGAGAACGCCGCCGACGATGGCGAAGAACCCGAGCACAAACAGCGGCGCGGTCATCATGAGCGGCGATTCGTGCGGCGTGTGCGCCTTTTCATGGTGATCGGCGCGCGAATCTCCCTCGAAGGTCATCACCATCATCCGGGTCATGTAGAGCGCGGTCAGAAACGAGGTCGCGCAGCCGACGAACCAGAGCGATTTCGCGAGCGTCACCGGCAACAGGCTCGACCCGAACGTCCGCCAGAGGATTTCGTCCTTGCTGAAGAAGCCCGACAGCAGCGGAAAACCGGAAATGGCGAGCCAGCCCGCGATCATCGTCAGCCGGGTGAGCGGCATGTATTTTTTCAACCCGCCCATCTTTCGCATGTCCTGTTCCTCGTGCATCCCGTGGATGACGCTGCCCGCGCCGAGGAACAGCAGGGCTTTAAAGAAGGCGTGGGTCGTGACGTGGAACATCGCCGCCGAAAACGCGCCCGCGCCGCAGGCCATGAACATCAGGCCGAGTTGCGAAATGGTCGAGTAGGCGAGGACTTTCTTGATGTCGTTCTGGCCGAAGGCGATGGTGGCGGCGATGAGCGCCGTGGTCGCGCCGACGATGGCGACGACGACCAGCGCGGTGGGCGATTTGACGAAAATCGCGCTCGTCCGCGAGAGCATGTAGACGCCCGCCGTGACCATCGTCGCGGCGTGGATGAGCGCCGAGACCGGCGTGGGGCCGGCCATGGCGTCGGGCAGCCAGACGAACAGCGGAATCTGCGCGCTCTTTCCGGTCGCGCCGAGGAAGAGCAGCAGGGCGATGGTGGTCAGTCCGCCCGCCGTCACCGCCGCCAGACCGAGCGTCTCAATCGGTTGCGCCGCGGCCCATTCGGCCACCTTCGCGAAGTTGATGCTGCCGGCCTTCATAAAGATCAGAAAGACCGCGAGGACCACGCCGAAATCACCGATCCGGTTGTAAACAAAGGCTTTCTTGGCCGCTGCCGCCGCTTCGTCGCGCGTGAAGTAGTGCCCGATGAGCAGATACGAACAGACCCCGACGCCTTCCCAGCCGACAAACATGAGCAGGAAGTTGTCGGCCAGCACGAGCGTCAGCATCGCGAACATGAAGAGGTTCATGCAGGCGAAGAACCGCGCGTAGCCGCCGTCCTGGTGCATGTAGGCCGTCGCGAAAATGTGGATCAGCAGCCCGACGCCGGTGATGAACAGCACCATCACGCCCGAAAGCGGATCGAGCGTCAGCCCGAAATCGGCGGTGAACGTGCCGGCCTGAATCCACGTCCCGAACGTTTCCGTCACCCGGCGGACGCCCTCGCCCGTCACGGGCGCATGAAGCAGTTTCGTGTAGAAGGCCCCGTAAGCACAGACCGCCGACACGGCGACCGTCAGGCAGGCGATCAGCCCGACGAGGCGTTCGCCAAGTCGCTTGCCGACCGTTCCGAGCAGAATGGCGCCGACCAGCGGCGCGAGAATCATGGCTTTCAGCATAACCAGTAGTCAGTAGTCAGTAGTCAGTAGTCAGTAGTCAGTAAAGAGAGCGGTTGTCGGTGGGAAAACACTGACGACTGACCGCTGACTGCTAACTACTAAAGTTTGAGAAGATTCGATTCGTCCACGTCGAGCGTTTCGCGGTTGCGGAACACGGCGATGACGATGGCGAGACCGACTCCGGCCTCGGCGGCGGCGACGGTCATGACCAGAAACACGAAAAGCTGGCCTTCGACCTGTCCGAAAAAGCTCGAAAAGGCGATGAACGCCAGATTGGCGGCGTTCAGCATCAGTTCCAGACAGAGCAGCATTGAAATGATGTTGCGCTTGAGGAAGACGCCCACCGCGCCGAGGGTGAACAGCACCGCGCTCAGGGCCAGATACCAGGAAAGTGGAACCATCGGAGTTTCCTTTGGAGTTGTTAGCAGTTAGTAGTTAGTAGTTAGAAAAAGATGAACCGCTAACCGCTAACCGCTAACCGCTAACTACTTGCTTCTCACATAGATGCCGACGCCCTGATGGCCGGAATCCCATTTCAGGCGGTAGACGCCGGTGCTCTTTGAAACGGACTGGATCACGAGCTGGCCGGAGTAATCGCCGCCGTCGGGGCGCGTGCCGCGGGTGGCGTGGTCGCCGGTGAGGTCCGACGGACCGAAACTCTCGGTCCCGACCCGGCCTTCATCGGCGGCGGTCGTCCAGAAGCCTTCGGCGGAGCCATCGGATTGCAGGATGTACACCACGACGCCGGAATTCGCGCCGTATCCGACGACCAGCGTGTCGCCCGCCAGAATGCCGGTGCCCCGGTCGCCGTTGCTCCAGTTCAGGCTGTAGACCTTTTCGCCGATTTTGCGAATGCTCATCTGGCCCTTGTATTCCTGACCGTTGGGATTCGAGCCGGAGGTCGCGAAGTTCCCTTCGATGCCGTTCCCGTCGCCGTTCCGTACCGCCGTTTCCGTCATCACCCGGCCACCGGCCTCGCCGTAGGTCCAGATGCCCGAAAGCGAACCGTCGCGGCGAACGGTGTAGACGACCACGCCGGGAATCTGGCCGTCCTGCGGATCGCCGTAGCCGACGAAGAGATACCCGGTCGCGGCTGGCGCGCCGCCCGGTCGCGGACCGGCGTTGAGGCTGCCGAACAGCGTACAAAGAGCGACCAGCACGAGCGCGGTCCGTTTGAGCAAAAATTTGGGCATGTCGTTCATCCTCAATCATTTACGGCGTTTTGCCCTGCCCTCAAGGACAGGGATATTCAAATACAAGCCTCGTGAACGAGGCTCAAACCGGTTTTCCCGATTTCTAAACCCCGTTCACGGGGTTTGTGAGGGAATAGCCCTGTCCTTGAGGGCAGGGCGAGCAACTGGCTGAACCGGTACCAAAAATCTTCAATCAGCAATCTTCAATCGAAAATCGCATCATTCTTTTTCGCGCTTCGCGAGGTGGAGCGCGCCGACCACGGCCATCAGAATCAGGACCGACGTGGCCTCGAACGGCAGCAGGTACTTCGTGAGCAGGTTCGTTCCGATCCGTTCGACCGTGCCGCCTTCATCGCCGGTCGGCTGCGCGAGGTTTACCTTCGTCACGACGTAGAGCAGCGCCCCGAGCAGGATCGCGCCGAGCGGAATCGTCAGGTAGACCAGAAACCGGTTCGGATCGACGGCGGTGTCTTCGTCGCGGATGTTGAGCAGCATGATCACGAAGACGAACAGCATCATGATCGCCCCGGCGTAGACGACGATCTGCACGACGCCGAGAAACTGCGCTTTCAGCGTGACGTAGAGGCAGGCCAGTCCGACAAACGTCGTAATCAGCGAAAACGCGCTGTAGAGCGGATTCCGCTGGAGCAGTACGCTGGCCGCGCCGCCGACCACGATACCCGCGAAGAGGATGAAGAGAATCTGTTCGAACGTCATGAAAGGAAAAGGGATCAGGG
>JAAFHI010000307.1:0-1344 GCA_013298335.1 Actinomycetota bacterium | reverse complement strand
CCCCCGATTCCTTCATTTCAAAGTAGGACCACTGCCACCGTCGCCGAGATCACGATATTGATGAGGGCGAGCGGGAGCAGGAATTTCCAGCCGAAATCCATCAACTGGTCGTAGCGCAGACGCGGCAGCGACGCGCGCAGCCAGATGTAGAGAAACAGGAAGAACAGCATCTTGGCGACGAAATAGAACGGGCCGAGGAGCGGCAACTGCGCCACGCCGGGTCCCTGCCAGCCGCCGAGGAAGAGGACCGTCGCCATCGCCGACGCGGTGACCATGTTGGCGTATTCGGCGATGAAGAACATCGCGAACTTCATCGAACTGTATTCGGTGTGGAAACCGGCGACGAGTTCGCTTTCGGCTTCCGGCAGGTCGAACGGCGCGCGGTTGGTCTCGGCGACCATGCTGATCAGGAAAATGATGAAGCCAAGTGGTTGAAACCAGAACACATGCCACTGCATGCCGCCCCATCCGCCCTGATTGGCGACGATCTTCACGAGATCGAGCGAACCGGCCTGGAGCAGTACGCCGACGATGGACATCGACATGGCGAGTTCGTAGCTCACGAGCTGCGCGGACGACCGCAGGCCGCCCATCAGGCTGTATTTGTTGTTGGAGGCGTAACCGGCCATCACGATGCCGTACACCCCCATGCCCGTCATCGCCAGAATCGCGAGCACCCCGACGTTGACGCTCGTCACATGGAGCGCAATCGGGCGGTCGATGAATGGAATTTTCATCTCGCCGCCGATGGGAATCAGCACGAACGTCATCAGGGCGGGGACGAGCGACAGCGCCGGGGCCATCACGTAGAGGAATTTGTCGGCGGCGAGCGGGGTGATGTCTTCCTTGAAGATGAACTTCAGGCCGTCGGCGACCGGTTGAAGCAGGCCGAACGGGCCGACCCGGTTCGGTCCCTGGCGCATCTGCATGAAGCCGAGCATGCGGCGTTCGAAGAGCGACAGATAGGCGACCGTCGTCATCAGGATGACGAATCCGATCAGGAGTTTAATGGTCCATTCAACCAGAAGTTCGAGTGGCATCGGCGCAGTTTCCCGAAGGAGATGAAGTCGGACGGGCGAGCCGCAATGGGGCGGCTCGCCGGAGAAAATCAGTCGGCGGAGGCCGCGGCGGCGTGGAAGTCGTCTTCCAGATTCATGCCTTCCCATTCGCCGCGGTGGGCTTCCCAGAACGGCTGGGCGTCCTCGAAAACCGGCACCTGATCGAGCAGGGTGCCGCGATGGAAGAGTCCCTCGCCCATTTCGACGATGCGGTCGTCGTGCTTCGCCGTCGCGTCGATGCTGGCGACCTGTTCGCGCAGCGCGGTGAGCAGGGGAGCGATGGCGA
>JAAFHI010000041.1:1780-11624 GCA_013298335.1 Actinomycetota bacterium | reverse complement strand
AGACGCCGTGAGTGAAGTGCTGACCACCATGAGTGAAGACCTGAACGCTGTGAGTGAACACCGAAACGTCGTTGGTGAAGTGCTAAACGTCGTTAGTGAAGTGCTAAACGCCGTGAGTGAAGTGCTAAACGCCGTGAGTGAAGTGCTCAACGTCATAAGTGAAAAAATATTTTACACTTTTGCCGTTGTGCATTACGCGGGAAGCAGTCCAGGCATTGCGAATTGAGTCTTTCAGCGGTGCCGCCAGACGGGTTTGCGCTTTTCGCGGAAGGCTTCGAGTCCCTCGGTCGCGTCGGCGAACGTCATCAACTGATTCAGGTACTGATCCTCGACCTGCCGGAGCAGTTCCTCGACGTCATGGAAGCTCGTCGTGTGGAGCGCCCGCCGCGCGGATTCGAGCACCGGCGCGCTGTAGCCGCGCAGGACGTTGAGCAGTTCCTCGGCCTTGGCCCCCAGTTGTTCCTGCGGGACAACGAAGTCGATCAGCCCGGATCTCTGGGCTTCGGGGGCATCGAGCACCTCGGCGAACATGATCATGCGGTTCGTCCGGCGGACGCCGATGAGGCGCGGCAGCAGTACGCTCGCGGTCGGCGGGTAGATGCCGAAGCGCAGTTCCGGCTGTCCGAAGGTGGCAGTCGTCGAGGCAATCACGATGTCGCAGAAGGCGACGAGTTCGCACCCGGAACTGAAGGCCTGTCCGTTGACGACGCCG
Source organism: Actinomycetota bacterium (assembly GCA_013298335.1). GTDB lineage: Bacteria > Acidobacteriota > Blastocatellia > Chloracidobacteriales > Chloracidobacteriaceae > JAAFHI01. Next base: position 10,912 of record JAAFHI010000041.1, on the reverse strand, counting down.
ACGACCGGTTTTCCCATGATTTTCAGATTGCGATAGATGCCGTGAAATTCCTGAAGCGTCTGGTAGGCCGTCGTGGGGCGGTGATCCTCGATGGAGATGCCGGTCGAAAACGCCGTGCATTCCGGCGCGGCGGCAAAGACGACGGCGCAGATCTCGCCGGGCGGCAATTTGCTGATCGTGTCGAGCGTCTCGTTGATCTCGCTCATCATCCCGATGGTCATGATGTTGAGCGGCGGGGAATTCAGAACGATGTAGGCGACACGATCCACGACCGTGTACTGGATGTAGTTCGTTGACAGCGACACTTCCATCGGAACCTCAGGAAAGGATGAAGGATGAAGGATGAAGGATGAAAAAAGGACAAAGCCGAGTCAAGGTAAAGTACGAAGAAATTTTAATGCGGAAGAACTCAAGTCGGAGATGGATCATGGGGTTCGTCTGATTTTGACGGATTTGACCATCGAAACGAGGATGGCCGTCAATTCGCCAGCCTCGGCGTGCAGGGCCGTGAGTCTTGGCGCAGGCAGGAGTTGGGCGCGCTCGATGAGTTCCATCCAATAGCAGGTTTCTTCAAGTTCCTGAAGCGCGCCTTCAAGTTTACTGATGAAATCCGCGTCGGATTTTGCCCGGATGCCTTCCCGGAACTGCGCCCCGACCGACGTTCCCGACCTCAGGATTTGCTTGCCTAAAACTTGTGAAACCGTCGTTCTCGGCAAAGCCGAATACAATCTGATGATTCGTAATGCAAAGTCACGGGTTCGAATCTTCAGGTCCATCGGTTTTTCAATCGTCATGTCTTCGTCCTTGTTTCTCCGTTCTGTTGAAACCGCCGAGCCGGTATCCAGAAATATCTTTTTTCATCCTTCATCCCTCATCCTTCATCCTTTCCCCTACTGCCAGTACGACCGGTCGAGGCTGCGGTACTGAATCGCCTCGGCGAGATGGGGCGGGGTGATGCGGTCCGCGCCTTCGAGGTCGGCGATGGTCCGGCTGACCTTGAGAATCCGGTCGTAGGCCCGGGCCGACAGTCCCATGCGCGCCATCGCCTTTTCGAGCAGTTTCTTGCCCGCTTCGTCGAGTCCGCAGTGCCGCCGGATGAGCCGCGGCGGCATGTGGGCGTTGCAGAACACGCCTTCCGTCGGATGGTTTTCCTTTGAAAAACGCTCCAGTTGAATGGCGCGGGCGCGGACGACGCGCGTCCGGATGTCGCCTGACGATTCGCCCGGCGCGTCGCTCGCCAGTTCCTGAAACTTTACCGCCGGGACGTCGATGTGGATGTCGATGCGGTCGAGCAGGGGACCGGAAATCTTCGAAACGTAGCGTTGAATCTGCTGCGGCGAGCATTTGCACTCGCGGGTCGGGTCGTTGAAGAACCCGCACGGACACGGATTCATCGCCGCCGCGAGCATGAACCGCGATGGGAAGGTCAGCGAAACCGAGGCGCGCGAAATCGTGACCCGTCCGTCTTCGAGCGGCTGGCGCATGACTTCAAGCGCGTTGCGGTCGAATTCGGGAAGTTCATCGAGAAATAAAACGCCGTTGTGGGCGAGACTCACTTCACCGGGCTTCGGAACGCTTCCGCCCCCGATGAGTCCCGCGTCGGAAACGGTGACGTGCGGGTTGCGAAACGGCCTTTGCTTGACCACACCATTGGCGCCGGTGAGTCCCGCGACGCTGTGGATGCGCGTGACTTCGAGCGCTTCCTCGAACGTGAGCGCCGGAAGGACCGTCGGAATGCGTTTGGCGAGCATGGTTTTGCCGGACCCCGGCGGGCCGATCATGAGAATGTTGTGGCCGCCCGCGCAGGCGACCTCCATCGCCCGCTTGACGTGCATCTGGCCGCGAATCTCGCGGAAATCCGGGCCTTCGATGACGGAATCCTCGAACAGATGGGCGACGTCCACGCGGAGCGGTTCCGGGAGTTCCGGCTGGTTGAGCAGATCGACGACCTCCTGAAGCGTCGCAACCGGGTAGGTGGCGAGCCCGGTCACGACGGCGGTTTCATGACCGTTTTCGCACGGGACGAAGATGTATTTCTTGCCCGCCTCGCGCGCCTTGAGCGCCATCGAGAGCGCGCCCTTGACCGGGCGGACGCGCCCGTCGAGCGAGAGTTCGCCGACGAGCAGCGACTCCTCGACGTAGGTGTCGCGGACGTCGCCCGATGCGCCGAGGATGCCGATGGCGATGGGCAGGTCGTAGGCCGAGCCTTCCTTGCGGATGTCCGCCGGAGCGAGATTCACCGTGATTCGCTGGAAGGGAAAGAAAAAGCCGCAGTTGTTGATCGCCGCGCGGATGCGCTCGCGACTCTCGCGAACCGCCGCGTCGGGCAGTCCGACCATCGTGATCGGCGGAATTTTTTCCGCTCCCTCGGGGCGTGGACTGAGATCAACCTCGACGTGAATGATGTGGGCGTCGATGCCGAAGACCGCGGCGCTGAAATTTTTGAAAAGAGCCATTGGGATGTGCCTTTCTCGGAAAGTGCTGGAATCATTGGCGTTCCGTAAAGTGAAACGCGCGTCGAACGTGATTCAGCAACCTCCGTGCCACGGCTGGCGCGGCAGGCGGCGTTCTCAGGCCGGTCCGCCTGTGGCAATATCGGGAAATGCGAGGCACCCCGATTACCGGAAAAGACACGCGCGAAAAGCTCCTCTTTCTGCTGAAAACGCGCGGACAGATGACCGTTGACGACCTCTCGCGGGAACTCGACTCATCGGGCGTCAACGTTCGGCGGCATCTCGATTCCCTCGAACGCGACGGACTGGTCGAATCCATCGTGCAGCGGCGCGACCGGGGGCGTCCGGTGTTTCTCTTCAGCCTCACCGATCAGGCCGACGGACTGTTCCCCCAGGCGTACGACGTGGTGAGCGTCGAAATTCTCCAGCAGGTTGAAGAGCAGTTCGGACGCGAGGCGGTCTGCGCGGTTCTGCAGGGACGCGCCGAAAAGATCATCCGCCGCATCAAGCCCCACATGGACGGTAAGCCGCTCCGCAAAAAGGTCGAGGAATTTTCCCGCATCTTCAACGAGATGGGCTATCTCACGCGGGTCGAGGCGGACGCCAAGTCGGACCGCCTGAGCGTACTCGTCCACCATTGCCCGGTCCTGGTCATCGCCCGCGACTTTCCGGAAGTCTGCGACGGCGACTGCACCATCGGACGGGAATCGCTCGACGCCGACGTCGTCCGCGAATGCGCGCTCTCCGAAGGCGCGTCGTGCTGCCGCTTCTGGATTCAGCCGTAATCCCGCTTTGGTACAACAACCAGGAAAAGAGTCCGCGTCCGGAGCGCCTTGGCAAGGACGTGGGGAAAATGTGTTTCCGATGCCAAATGGACGGGGGCCACATCCATTCCCCATACCCTCGCCAAGGCGCTCCGGGTATGGGCAATTTTCTTGGGCCGCAAACGGAAAGGGCGTCCAACGTGGACGCCCTTTCCGTTTTGGTGACGGTTCGGCTTCGACCGTTCAATCCACGACTTTCAGGAACGCGTTGCCGCTCATGCCGAGCAGAAAGTCGCCGCCGAGCGTCCGGCGGGCGAATTCCTCGATGGCCGCGCCGGTCGGCAGGCTGATGGCTTCGTGGAAGAACGCCTGCGCCGCCTCGATGGTGACGCTCCGGATGAGCTGTTTGAGTTGCGGGAGCGCGGCGGGGGAAAGACTGAAGTTGCGCAGGCCGAGGCCGAGCAGGGCAAAGGCGCAGAGGGGATTGGCCGCCATTTCGCCGCACATCTGAACGGGTTTGCCAGTGCGTTCGGCGGCTTCGACGATGTGGCGCAGGCTGCCGAGGACGGCGGGATGCAGCGGGTGATACAGATGCGCGACCTGTTCGTTGGTCCGATCCACCGCGAGCAGATACTGAATCAGGTCGTTGCTGCCGATGCTGATGAAATCGGCTTCGCGGGCGAGGTGCTCGCAGACGAAGACGGCGGACGGAATTTCGATCATCACGCCAAGCTGTGTCGTCTGCGCGTGGGGCAGACCTTCGGCGCGGAGTTCCGCGCGGACGCTTTCCATCAGGGCCCGGGCCGCGGCGACTTCGCTCACGCAGGTGACGCGCGGCAGCAGAATCCGCAGGTCGCCTTCCGCGCCGGCGCGCAGGATCGCGCGCAGTTGCGTGCGGGCGATGGCCTCGTGTTTGAGCCAGAGCCGGACGCCGTGCAGACCGAGCGCAGGGTTCGCTTCGGGGTTTTCCCGCTCACCGCAGATCAGGATGTCCTGGTTGAAGTCGAAAACGCGGATGGTGGCGGACGTTCCGCGGGCGGCGTCGAGTACGTTGCGGTACGCGTCGATTTGTACGTCTTCGTCGGGGAAGTCGTTGTTTTCCCCCGCCAGCAGAAATTCCGACCGGAACAGCCCGATGCTCTCCGCGCCGTAGCGGGGAATCATCGGCAGTTCCGACTGGATTTCGATATTGGCCGAAAGCTTGCAGGGCACGTTGTCGAGCGTCAGGGCGGGCAGTTGCGCGAGCCGGAGGCCGTCGCGGCGGCTGCGCTGCTCGGCGGCCTGACGACCGAGGTAGGCCGTCTGGGTGTTTTTGCGCGGATTGAGAATGACCAGCCCGTTCGTGCCGTCCACGATGCAGGGCATTCCCGCCTCGACGCGGGAGGCGCAGTCCTGAAGGCCGAAAACCGCCGGAATGCCGAGGCTGCGGGCAATGATCGCCGTGTGCGTCGCCCAGCCGCCGACGTCGGTCGCGATGGCGAGAATGTTGGCCGTGTTCATCTCGGCGAGCACGGTCGGCAGAATGTCTTCCGCGAAGAGAATGGCCGGACTCTTGAACGTGGGCAGTTCCGAGCGCTGTCCCGAAAGAATCGAAATCAGGCGATAGGCGACGTCGCGGATGTCGGCGCTGCGTTCGCGCAGGTATTCGTCGTCGATGCGGTCGCAGGCGGCGAGCATGGATTCGAGCGACAGCTTGACCGCCCACTCGGCGTTGACCCGATGCTGCCGGATGTTGTCCTCGATGGTCTGCGTCAGGTACGCGTCGTTGAGCATCAGGATATAGGGGTCGAGGAAGTAGGCCGGGGTCGTGCCCGCCTCGTTCTTCAACCGGACCTTGACGCTTTCGAGGTGGTGACGCGCGCTGTGCAGGGCGCGGTGCAGCCGTTTGATCTCGATCGGGACGCGGTGCGGCAGCACGTTGATGAACAACGGCTGCCGGGCGTGCGACGACAGTCGCGCCGCCGTGCCGATGGCGACGCCGGACGAGACGCCGCTCCCGGTGAAATGGAGTTCCGCATGAGCCTGGGGACTAGAAGACATGGGAGGTCTCGTCGAAGTGGTTTTCGAACAGGAGGACCAGTGCGGCGAGCGCGGCGGATTCGTCCGCTCCGTTCGCCTGAATGATCAGTTCCGTTCCGGGGGTTGCCGCCAGAAACATGACGCTCAGAATGCTTTTGGCATCCGCGTGTGTCTGGTTGTCGGAGCGCTGGAGTGAAATGCGACTTTCAAACTGGTTGGCGAGGTTCACGAGTCGGGCCGATGCCCGCGCATGCAGCCCAAGGGTATTGGAAACGAGGACCTTTTGTTCAATCGTCATTCGCTGGTTTAAAAACGTGGGTCAAACACGAAATCGAAAATCGAAAATAGGTTCAGCCCGCCGCCGATTTCAGGGCGACGAGTTCGCTCGCGAGATAGATATTTTTCTGGCCCTGATCGCGGACGCGACGGGCGACGTCGGTCAGATTCGCTTCGGCGTTCTGCGTCGCCAGCTTGATGACCATTGGGAGATTGACCCCGGTCACGATTTCCGTCGCCACCGCGCCGCGGTAGGCCATGACGAGGTTGGTCGGCGTGCCCCCGAAAAGGTCGGTCAGGACCAGCACGCCCGCGCCCGATTCGGCTTCGGCAATGGCTTTGTCGATGGTCAGGCTGGCGGTTTCGACGTCGTCGTGCCAGTCGATGGACACGGCGCGGATGTGGTTGATTTCGCCGACAATCATCTCGGCGGCGAGCAGAAGTTCGTTGGCGAGTTGCCCGTGAGTGATGATGACGCCGCCGACCCGTGCCATAGCCGAACTCCCTGCTTGAAACTCGTTCAGGTTGACGCGACGGTGACGCGAGAATGACGCAGTGCGGTATCAGGCGGGTCGGTCATCGTGAGAATGGGTACGTTTACCACAGTAAATTCCCTTCGCGCTATGGGGAGCGAAAGATTTTTCCGGTTCACCGCCCGACCTCCGCAAACTGACCGCTGACGACTGGCCGCTGAATGCTTTTCAGATGACGGTCGTCACGATTTCCCGGATGCTGCGCTGGAGTTCCCGGTCGTCGGTAATCGGGTTGACGACGGCCACGGTGCAGGCCTCGATGGGCGAAATGCCGCCGTGGATCATCTGCGCGGCATAGACGAGCAGGCGCGTCGAAACGCCCTCTTCGAGACCGTGGCCGCGCAGGTTGCGGACCTTGTGTCCGATGGTCACCAGGTCGCGTGCGGTCTGCTCGTCCACGCCGCCTTCCTTCGCCACGATGGCCACTTCCGTTTCAAGCGGCGGATAGTCGAACTCGATGGCGATGAACCGCTGCCGGGTGGACTGCTTGAGGTCCTTCAGGACGCTCTGGTAGCCGGGATTGTAGGAGATGACGAGCTGGAAATCGTCGGGGGCGTCAATCACCACGCGGCGCTTTTCGATGGGCAGGATGCGCCGGTCGTCGGTCAGCGGGTGAATCAGGACGAGCGTGTCCTTGCGGGCTTCGACGACTTCGTCGAGGTAGCAGATCGCGCCGTGCTTGACCGAGACCGTGAGCGGGCCGTCGTGCCAGACGGTCTCGTCGCCTTCGAGCAGGTAGCGTCCGACGAGGTCGGTGGCGGAAAGGTCTTCGTGGCAGGCGACCGTGACGAGCGGGCGCGTGAGCCGCCACGCCATGTGCTCGACGAAGCGCGTCTTTCCGCAGCCGGTGGGCCCCTTGAGCATGACCGGCAGTTTGGCCTGATGGGCGGCGTTGAACAGTTCGATTTCGTTGCGGACCGGAAGGTAGAACGGTTCTTCCTTCAGGCGGTATTTCTCGATGGCGTGTTCGTGTTGCATGGGTATGAATTTCGAAAGATGAAAACGTGAGGTTCGCTCCGGGTGAACCGCGCCGGTTGTGCCACAGCAGTAACCTGGAAGGCAAGGTGAAGGAATCGGGCGACTCCCGGCGCTCGACAGGCGATGGGCCAACCGGCATACTTTTCCCAAACACACTTCAATTTTTGCCGATTGGTGGGAGGCTTCCCATGCAACGACAGTTTCTCGCGATTTTGCTCCCGGCGATTTTCATTGCGTTCGGACTGGTTGCGCGGGCACAGGACTGGCAGCGCGAAAACGATCCTCCGCTGCTTCCGCTGACACCGGAGGAACAAAGGCTCGACCCCCGGAAAATCATCGCCGAGCAGCCTGACTTCGTGGCTGATCAGGAGGGTGGATACAGTGCCCATCGGCATGGGATTCGCCTCCAGAGAAGGGTCGCAAAATTGGGAAACCGCTTTGCCGTCATTGACGGTTTCTGGACGACTGTCACTGATCTCGGCAAGTCGGTACTTTCAATGAATGGTAACGAACGCGAGTATGAATTTCTGACGATCGGAAATTTCGAAGACAGAATTTTGGAGGCCTGTGATTTCAGGGAATTGTTATCTCTCCCGAAAGCGACGTTTTCGATTCGTGGTCGTCGTGTGATGTATGGCAGCTCCTGCCTCGAAATCGAGGTTTCGAATATCTTTGAAGAAGACGCAGGACGAAAACTCTGGCTTCTGTCCGATCCGCAGGCCCAAAATCTGATAATCGCGTTTCGATCCTTCAACGAACACAACGTTACGCAACTTCATCTTTCAAACATCTCCTTCAAACCGCCCAAGGAGCTTTTCGAAATCCCGCCGGGGTATTCCGAAATCGAAAAGTTCGAGTGGAAGCGGGTCAAATCCGCCAGGGTGTTCTTTGGAAACACACTCAATAAAGACGCTTTCGTTTTTCAGAATCAAGCGGGAGTGTTGTTCGTGAAAGTGTTCGAGTCATATCCCTGGACGTACCTTGTTTTTCCTGAAAGTGAAAAAGAGACAAGGGTCGATGCACCCGCATTTGGGCAAACAGTTGTGACTGCTTCCGGAGATCTGCTCTCCAATACCGATGATGTGGGCTTTAGCAAAGAGCTTTTTACGCTTGGTAACGAAGATATAAATGACGAAGTCCCGCAATCCGACTCGCCCTCGACCGCGAAAAAATCGGACGGCCCAAAACCAAGGGGCGGGATTCAAAATGGGAAGCGGTGGGTCGAGTTCCCCTCGCTCGACTATCGAACGAATCGAACGATCATCCGCATCGAGTGGGACGAGGCAGCGATCAAATAAGGACAATTGCTTTTCTTCGGGGTTGATTCATAAACTGCCCGCTCTCGAATCACATCTTCATTGCGGAGCATTCGTCCATGACTCATCTTCGTCGCCGCGTGTCGGCGCTGTGCGTACTCCTTTTTCTCGCGACCCTGACCTTTACGCCCCGCGCGTCCGCGCAGGACGCCCCGGCCAAAAAGCCCATCACCCATGAAAACGTCTGGCTCATGAAGCGGGTCGGCGCGCCCGCGCTCAGTCCGGACGGCAAGTCGGTCGTGTTCTCGGTCATCGAGCCGGCCTATGACCCGAAGGACCAGGCGTCGGATTTGTGGGTCGTCCCGGCGGACGGCAGCGACAAGCCCCGCCGTCTGACCGCGACCAAGGCGGGCGAGAGCGACGTGACGTGGAGTCCCGACAGCCGGCGCATCGCCTTCGTCACGCGGCGCGAGGGCGACGAAGTCGGCCAGATTTACGTGCTGAACATCGCCGAGAGCGGGGAGGCGCAGCGGGTGACGTCGCTTTCGACCGGGGCGGGATCGCCGCGCTGGCACTCGAACGGCAAGACGCTGCTGTTCACGAGCGTCGTGTTTCCCGGCGCGCTCAACGATGACGACAACAAGCGCATCGCCGCCGAGCGCAAGGCGCGCAAGTACCGCGCGCGTACGTACGACGGCTATCCGGTTCGCAACTGGGATCACTGGCTCGACGATACCCAGACCCATCCATTCACGATCCAGATTGACGGCGGCGGGCCGAAGGATCTGCTCGCCGGGACGAACTTCGTCGCCAAGCCGGGCTTCGGCGGGGTCGGCAACAACGGCCCGGACGA
>JAAFHI010000041.1:0-1770 GCA_013298335.1 Actinomycetota bacterium | reverse complement strand
CGTCTTCACCGCGACGACCGACGGCGACAAGGGGGCCTATTCGTTCACCGAAACGCATCTGTTCCTGCTGTCCGGACTGGTCGGCGAACCGCGCCAGTTGACCGCGGCGGGCGCGAGCTACGGCGGGGCGAAATTCTCGCCCGACGGCAAGACGCTCATCGCCATGCGGACGGCCAGCAGCGGCAAGGTCTACAACCTCGACCGGCTGGTCCGGTTCGAGTGGACGGGCAACGCCGGACTCGCCGAAAAGCTGCTCTCGCCGACCTTCGACCGCTCGGTGGGGAGCGTCGCCTTCACGCCCGACAGCGCGACCGTGTATCTGACCGCCGAGGACGTGGGGCTGGAGCGCGTGTACGTCGTGCCGGCCAGTGGCGGCGAAACGAAACCGGCCTTCGAACAGACGACCGGGTGCTACACGAATCTGACCATCGGCGGCGCGGGCGCGCGTCCGGTCATCATCGCCAACTGGGACAGCGCGATCAGTCCGGCGGAGATCGTCCGGGTGGACCTCGACGCGAAAAAGCACGCGGCATTGTCCACGTTCAACGCGGCGACCATTCAGGGACTCGATTTGCAGCCGCTCCGCCATTTCTGGTTCACGAGCAAGGCGGGCAGGAAAATCCACAGCCTGATGGTGCTGCCGCCGAATTTCGACGAGAAAAAGAAGTACCCGGTCTTCGCGTTCATCCACGGCGGGCCGCACACGATGTCGCGCGACCAGTTCTTCCTGCGGTGGAACTACCACTTCATCGCGCAGCCGGGCTACATCGTGATCATGACGAACTACACCGGCTCGACGGGTTTCGGCGAGAAGTTCGCGCAGGACATTCAGGGCGATCCGTTCGGAACCTGCGGCAGTGAAATCAACGAGGCGGTGGACGCCGCGATCAAGGAGTTTTCCTTCTGCGACGGCGACCGGGTTGCGGCAGGCGGGGCCAGCTACGGCGGGCATCTCGCCAACTGGTTGCAGGCGACGACCACGCGCTACAAGTGCCTCATCGCCCACGCCGGGCTGATCAATTCCGAATCGCAGTACGGCACGAGCGACACGAGCTATGGCCGGGAAGTGATGAACGGCGGGCCGGTCTGGGAGCAGGGCAAGACGTGGCGCGAGCAGAACCCGATCCGCTACGCCGCGAAGTTCAAAACGCCGATCATGCTGACGGTCGGCGAGAACGACTTCCGCGTGCCGCTCAACCAGACGCTCGAAAACTGGACCATCCTGCAACGGATGAAGATTCCGAGCCGCCTCATCGTGTTCCCCGAGGCGAACCACTGGGTCCTGCGCGGCGAAGACAACAAGTACCTCTTTCAGGAAGTCCACGCCTGGCTCGGGAAGTACCTGAAATAATGGAGCGCGCGCATCCTGCGCGCATGCGGAGTAAACATGGCCGTACGAAAGATTCGCCGGATTTCTTTCGACGGCCATGTGTTTTTCTGGCGCGTCAGTCACCGCCATGATTCTTCCGGCGGACAGTCCTGCCGCGATGTCTTCACCGCCTATGCCGAGGCGCATCCCCGGCGTCCGCTGCGGATTTTCTTTCCCTGGTCGGAAACCCACGGCCCCGGATTTCCCCATCAAAAAGGTATCGTTCACGACTTTCGAACACCCGCTCTGACCGTCAACCTCAACCGCCCTGAAGTTCAGGGCAAACGCATCTTAAAGAGTAGTGAATGGAAGAAATAGGTGACTTCGGTTTAGTGTTGTCGCCATGACGACACCGAAACAGAAGACGCTGGTTGAGATTTTTTCCGGGATTTCCGATCCCC
>JAAFHI010000013.1 GCA_013298335.1 Actinomycetota bacterium | reverse complement strand
CCGGTCGCATCACCGATAAGGAAGACCGCCCGGTCGTTACTCAGCGGCTCAAGCTTTTCAGACTTACCAAAAATGCCGGGATGAACCTGGAAAAATGGGATAATTTCTCGGAAGGTTACTTCGACTACGACTCGAAAGAGATATGGACCGACCGGGAGGGCGTCTATCGCATTTCAGGGCTGCCACCAGGGCGCTACATCGTGGGTATCGGCAACTTCCTTCTGCCGGATGAGGGTGGTGTCGTCAACATCAGGCGGAAAGAATCTCCCCCCACCTTTTATCCAAATGTCACCGATCCACGACAGGCGACCGTCATCGAACTTGGCCTCGGCGAGGTGGTGGCAAACCGTGACATCCGGACCGGTGAGCCGATGAAACACTTCACCATCGCCGGGAAACTGGTGGACGACGTGACCGGCGCACTGGTGTCGGACCTGCAGGTCATGGTGGATTACAAGATGGGGCGGGGCGCCGTCGGGGGGGTGACAGCCGACCCAAACTTCCATACCAAGGGTGAGTTTCGAATTCTCGGGATCAGACCTGGCGACTATCAGGTCCGAGTTCTCAATCCGCGAACGGATAGTGAATATTTCGTCGAGCCGTTTCCGATCACGGTCCGTGACGGCGACCTGAACTTGACGATCCGGCTCAAGCGGGGTGTCACGCTGACCGGGCAGCTCCAAATCCTGGGCAAACCGGACTCGTTCCCCTTCTCCCAATGCTCCATCTCCCTGGCGTCGCGCCCGCTTTCGGCGGAAAGAATCCGGACAGGCATTCTCAATGCCGACGGGACATTCCAATTTATCGGCATACCGCCCGGAAATTACCAGATTGATCTCAGTCCGCCGCACACGGCCCGCGCACCGCTTCAAACCATCGAAATACGCCAAGCCGACGAAGACAAAACCGCCGCCGGCATCACGGTTGGAACCGAACCTGTCAAGGACCTCCTCATCACGGCGGGGCTTCAGAGTGGTCTGGCGCACGGGCAGCTTCAATTCAATGGAGACCAGCCACTGCCGAACACCAGCTTCCTGGTGATTCTGCAAGCCGAGGGGCTGCCGTCCAAAGTGGTCGAGTTCAGGGAGGTGGATGCCAATCGCCGCTTCCTGATCCAGCATCTGATTCCCGGAACCTATTCCATCAAGGTGTCCGCGCGATTGCCGAGCGGACCGAATCCAACCGTGACGGCCGTCACCCCGGCCACGGTCACGGTTGCCGAGACCGGCGAGACGCTCGTCAACCTGACGGTCGTTCTGGCAAATCCGGGCGGACAAAAACCGAAGTGAATCCTCCCCCGGCGCGGGTTTCGGGAACGCCCATCGCGCCGGGTGGTTGGGAAAGCCGAAACCCGAATGGCGAACATTCGAAAACAGTTGAGCCTGTACGCGCCGGAACCGGCGGCGATTCCCGTCGAGGAAATCCGGCGCGTGGTCGATCCGGTTCAGCACCGCCTGATTCCGGCGCACGTCACGCTCTGCCGCGAGGACGAATTGACCGACCTCGAACGAATCACCGACACCCTTCGCGGGAATTCATTCGCACCGGTCACGCTGCGTTTCGGAAAAGCCGAGTTTTTTGACGGGCACGGCCTGATTCTGCATTGCGTGGAGGGAGAAACCGGCTTTCGCGCGCTGCGGGAAGCCCTGCTCGGTTCGGCGGACATCCGGAATCAGCGTCCGCACCTCACGCTCGCCCATCCGCGCAACCCGAAAGCCCCCGGCAACGCGCTTGCCAACACGGCGGGCCTGCCGACACCATTTTCAATCACCTTTCCGACCGTGTTTCTCATCCGGCAGACGGGCCGCCAGCCGTGGGAAATCCTGGACCGCTTTCCACTTCGCGGCGGACCGGCCACATCGAGGTAAAGCCTTGAAACACCTTCACTTTCCGCTTCTTTTTCTCCTTTTCGGAATTTTGCCGACGGCGGTCTTCGCGCAATCCGCGCCCAAAGCCGACCCGCCGCCGACCGCGAGCATTTCCGGGCGGGTCACGCTCGACGGCCAGCCCGCCGCTGGCGCGAAGGTCGTCGTCATGCGGGATTCCTTTGAACAACCGGTCGGAAAGGCGACGACCGACGCGGGCGGGCGCTTCCGGATCGGCGGGTTGCCGGGCGGGTCGTTCAACCTGCGGGTCGGGTACGGGGCCGCCGTCAATGAAAGCGAAACGGAACCCGACGGGAAAACCGTCACGCTCGACCCCGGCGAGGCACTCGACGACATCGAATTCAAACTGCGCCCCGGCGGCGTCATCACCGGGCGGGTCACCGACGCGGAAAACCGACCGGTCGTCGGTCAATCGCTGACGATCCTGAAAATTCAAAAGAACTCCAAAACCGGCGAGGAGCGTCCGATTCCGGTGTACTTCGGCTTTTCCAGTGATTTCGAGACCGACGACCGGGGTGTCTATCGAGTGTACGGCTTGCCACCCGGTCGCTACGTCGTCGGCGTCGGCGACGTTTCCGTCAACGGCCAGACGCGCTTCTCGATGGGCGGCGGAGAGGTCGTTCCGGGAACATTCCATCCCAAAGGCACCGACTGGAAGCAGGCGGCGATCATCGACATCGCCGCCGGGACCGTCGAGGAAAAGCGCGACATCGCCGTCGGCGGCAAGGAAAACCTGTTCACCATCGCCGGACGGCTGGTGGACGATGAATCCGGCGCGCCGGTCGCGAAAATGGCGGTCGGACTGAATATCCGGGTCGGACAAGGCACCATGTCGAGCTTCAACGGCATGAGCGACGCCAAGGGCGAGTTTCGACTGACCGGGATCAAGCCTGGCCAGTATCAGATCATCGCGCAGTCCTGGGACAAGGAAAACGACTACTTCGTGGATCCGCTGCCGGTGGAAGTCGGAAACCAAGACCTCAAGGATGTGACGGTCCGGCTCAAGCGTGGGATCACGATTTCCGGGCATATCGAACTGACCGGCGGCGCGAAGCCGGAAGCGGTGCCGTTTACGGAGTACTACATCAGCGTCCGGCCCAAACCGGCGCCGGGCGAACGCGGCAACGGACGCAACATTCGGGTCGAACCCGACGGCACGTTTCGCCTTCCCGGCATTCGTCCGGGAAATTACCGCATGTCGTTTTTCCGTATCGGCGCGGGTGGATATGGACGTCAGGATTTATTTGTCGTCGGCATCCGGCGCGCCGGGACGGAGCTGGCCACGACCGGTTTCGATGTCGGAAACGAGCCGATTGACGGCGTGCAGGTCCTCGCGCGGGTGGCGAGCGGCAAACTGCGCGGGGAAATCCGGTTCGTGGGCGGAGAAGCGCCGAAACCCGGTCAGTACGGCGTCAGCCTGAAATTGACGGCCCCCCTGATCGAGGCGGGAGGCTACGGCGACGTGGACGAACGCGGGCGTTTTCTCAGCGACGATCTGCTGCCGGGGATCTATACCGTGAAAGTCCTGCGCCAAAATCCCAATGCCCGTCCGACCGAAATCAAAACCTTCACCCCGCAAACCGTCACCATTCCCGAAACCGGCGAAGCGACCGTCACGCTGACCGTCGATCTTTCAACCCCGAACGAGCCGAAACCACAATGAACCGTCACCTCTTCTCGCCGCGAACGGCGTTTTTCATCCTTATATATATAGGAGCGATGTTCGCCGGGACGGCATTCGCGCAGGACATCCGCGGCCAGATCACCGGGAGGGTCGTCGGCACCGACGAGACCCCCGTCGCGGGGGCGACCGTTCTGGTCCGCCCGATCACCGCCGACACCGATGTTTTTCAGGCACCGACGGCAACCGCGACCACTGACGGCGCGGGCGCGTTCACGCTGTCCGACCTTTCGCCCCGGCTCTATCGCCTTGAAGTGACGGCGAAAGGATACGCCACGCCCGAAAAGCCGGTTCGCGCGCGTATCGGCGCGAATCTGACGATTGCACTCACGCGCGGCGGCGTCATCACCGGTCAGGTGACCGACCGGGAAAACCGCCCCATCGTCGAAGCGCAGATCAAAGTCATTCGAATCGCGGACGCCGACGGCAAGCCGATTCCCAACCCCGTCCCGCCGCGCTATCCGGGATGCCAGTCCGATGACCGTGGCGTGTATCGCCGATGGGGACTGACGCCGGGACGCTATCTCGTCTGGGTCGAGGGAACGCCGAGCGTCTATCTCCCGCTCGACCCGCTGGAGGGCGACGTTCCGACCTACTACCCGAGCGTGACGCGCGGCGGGGCAAAGGAAGTGGTTGTCACCGAGGGCGGCGAAACGACCGGCATCGACATCCGGCATCGCGGCCAGCGCGGGTTTGCGGTCTCCGGTCAGACCGTCGGCGCGTCCCAGGACACCTTCGTCGATCTGCGACTGCTCGACGCCGAAACGCATGCCGTGATCGCCCAAGCCGCCAAGGATCAATTGAGGGGCCCGGATTTTACGTTTACGGGAATTCCGCCCGGTGTCTACGACCTGGTGGCCGACGCCTATCTCCGCAAAGGCGACCACGCCTTTTGCGAACCGATCCGGGTTGTCGTCAAAACGAAAGATGTCGAAGGACTGACGGTGACGCTCGTCGCCGCCGCGACGGTTTCCGGAAAAGTCGGCTTTACCTCGCCCGGCAAGGAACGCACCGATGCCTGCAAGGTCGAACCGCCCGCGCCGGTCGAGGAAACGTCGGTGCAACTCATTCGAAAAAGGGAAAATCCGCTCGCGCCGGACGATTCATCGCCGGTCGTCCCGGAGGAAAAAGGGTCGTTCCGGCTGACGGGGGTGCGTCCGGGAGATTGCGCACTCGCCGTCGAGCCGCCCGCCGGGTGGTACGTCGCCACCGCCACCGAACCGGCCAGCCCGAAACCCAAACCGCTCGGACAGTTCACCTTGAAAAAAGGCGCGTCGCTCGACGGCGTCGTCCTTTCGCTCGAATTCGGGGCGGCGGAACTGCGCGGCACGGTCGCCTCCCTGCCGAAATCCCCGGAAGCCGTTGAAAAACTTCGGGTTCACCTCATTCCGCTGGATGAGGAACAGGTCGAAAACCCGGCGCGGTTTTACGAGACGACCGTCGCGGCGAGTGGAGCATACGAGTTCAGGAACCTCGCGCCCGGACGCTACGCCGTGGTCGTTCTGAAAAAGGATGTCCCTGAAGGCGACAACCCGGCCTTCCCCGTCGCCGCCGACCCGGTCAAACGCAAAACCCTCCGCGCCGCCGCCAAGGACGCCAAAACGATTGAACTCGCGCCCTGCCGCCCGGTCGAGGATTTCAAAGTCGAAGTAAAGCCTTGAAAACAATCAGGCTTTTGGTTCAGCCTTGCGCGCTTTCGATTCCAGCCTGGAACCCATCCACCCATGAAGAAAATCATTCTTTTGCTGGCGATCCTCGCGGTCGGCTGCGGCAGACCGCCCGCGCCGGACAACTCCGAACTGGCGACGTGGAAGCGGCGCGCCGAGGGCGTGACCATCATCCGCGACGACTGGGGCATTCCGCACATTTACGGCAAGACCGACGCGGACGTCGTTTTCGGCCTGATGTACGCGCAGGCGGAAGACGACTTCAACCGCGTCGAAACCAACTTCATCAATTCACAGGGACGACTGGCCGAGGCGGAAGGCGAGAAGGAAATCTGGCGCGATCTGCGGATGAAGCTCTTTATCGACCCCTCCGACCTGAAGGCGAAATACGAGCAAAGTCCGGCGTGGCTGAAGGCGCTCATGGAAAGCTGGGCCGACGGCCTGAACTTCTATCTGGCGACGCACCCCGACGTGAAACCGCGCGTCATCACGAAGTTCGAACCGTGGATGGCGCTGAGTTTCAGCGAAGGCAGCATCGGCGGCGACATCGAGCGGGTCGATCTCGACCAGCTCAAAAACTTTTACGGCACGGCTGGCGCGACGACTGCGCGGGTCGAAAACGTCCCCGCGCGACCGCCCAGCCCGACCGGTTCCAACGGGATCGCCATCGCCGGGGCCAACACCGTCTCGGGCAAGGCGATGCTGCTCATCAACCCGCATACGTCGTTTTTCTTTCGCGAGGAAGCGCAGATGGTGAGCGACGAGGGGCTGAACGCCTACGGCGCGCTGACGTGGGGACAGTTTTTCGTCTACCAGGGATTCAACGACAAGGCGGGCTGGATGCACACATCCAGCTCGGTCGACAACATCGACGAATATCTGGAAACCGTTACAAAGAAAGCCGATGGCGGATATACCTACCGGGTCGGTGGCGAGGAGCGGCCGCTCGTCGCCACAAAGGTCGTCATTCCCTACCGGACCGAAAAAGGGATGGCGCAGCGGGAGTTCACGATTTACCGCACGCATCGCGGTCCGATCGTGCGCGCCGCCGACGGCAAGTGGGTCAGCATTCGCCTGATGGAAAATCCGCTTCAGGCGCTCATCCAGTCGTACTCGCGCACCAAGGCCCGCACGCTCGACGAGTTCAAGAAGGTGATGGAACGCCACACGAATTCGTCGAACAACACGCTCTACGCCAACGCCGCTGGCGACATCGGCTACTTCCACTCCAATTTCATCCCGAAACGGGACGATTCGTTCGACTGGACGCAGCCGGTGGACGGAACGAATCCGAAAACCGAGTGGAACGGCGTGTTTTCATTCGACGAATCGCCGAACGCGGTCAATCCGAAAAACGGCTGGGTCTACAACACGAACAACTATCCCTATTCGGCGGCGGGTCCCGACAACAGCCCGAAGCAGGGAGCGTTCCCGAAGTATGTGGACGCCGGAAGCGAGAATCCGCGCGGCGTCCACGCCGTCAAGCTGCTCACGGGCCGGACGGGGCTGACGCTCGATTCGCTCATCACGGACGTGGCGTTCGATCCGTTCCAGCCGGAGTTTGCCGTCCAGATTCCCTTGCTGGTGGAGGCTCACGCCGCCGCGCCCGCGTCGAATCCGCTCAAGGCCAAAACGCGGGAGGCCATCGAGATGTTGAAAGGCTGGGATTACACATGGTCCGTCGGCTCGGTGCCGCAGTCGGTGGCGATCTTTTACGGTGAAAATCTGTGGGTACGCGTCGAGGCCGACGCGCGCAAGGCGAAGATTTCCGCCTTCGACTACATGCGGACCAGAGCGACGCCGCAACAAAGGCTTGAATCGCTCGCCGCCGCGCTCGACAAACTTCAAACCGACTTCGGCACCTGGCGGACGCCGTGGGGCGAGATCAACCGTTTCCAGCGCAACGACGGCGCAATCGTTCAGAAATTCGACGATGCAAAGCCGAGTACGCCGGTGATGTTCGCGACGGGGTTGTGGGGATCGCTGGCCGCGTTCGAAGCTCAGGCGTATCCCGGCACGAAGAAGCGGTACGGCACCGACGGCAACAGCTTTGTCGCGGCAGTTGAATTCGGCGAGCGGGTCAAAGCCAAAGCGGTCACCGCGGGCGGTCTGAACGGCGTGCCGGGGTCAAAACATTTCGCCGACCAGACCGAGCGCTACGCGACCGGAAATCTGCGCGATGTGTATTTTTATCGCGAGGACCTGAAGGGCCACACCGAACGGGAATACAGGCCGGGGCAGTAAATCTGTGTCACTTGGGGTATGGCCGGGCAGCGAACGATTCGGACGGGGAGTTTCCGTCTTCAGAAATCAACAGCGGTGAAAAAGAAGGTGCGCGTCGGACCGCCGTGACAAACCTTTCTCGTATGTTCACCAGGTCGAGTCCGAGGAGATCACGTAATTCCGCGCGAACAGCAACATACTCCTCGTCGAGTTCTTCTTCGCTTTGCTTGATGACACGCTCAACAAGCGTGTCGTCTTTATGGACGGCCACAAAGGTCGCTCCAGTAGCCGACACATTCGGTCACAATCGCCAGAGCGTCGGTGAAGTCATCGGCAAAACGCGAAGTCTCCCCGTATGAAGACAAATAAACGACCGGCGCGCGTCCTTCCTGTTGCTGTGCATGCCAGAGGTAGAAACATCCGCCCATACCATCGCCAGCGATAAGCTCAAGTTCATCCGTTGACGGCAGCATCGCCAGTCCGCTTGGCTCTACGCCAAGAACAAAATCACAGTAATCGCCCAAAAGCTCCAGAGCGTGAGGCTCAACATCCAGGGACTGTACCGCTCTTTCTTGGAGTAGACGTGCTTCGGATTTGCGTTGTGCCATTTCGGGAAACCACGAAGATAAAAAATTTCAACCTCGGAATCTGTAAGTCAAAGCCTTCAAGGTTCGATCTGGCCGAGTAGTTCCACCGCCCCGGAGCCACGAATGACTCGTACGCGCTGGCCGGCGTCGCTCGAATCGTGGCTTTCAAGCAGAAAGACCGACTCGCCGTACGTCGCGACGCCCATGACACGCCAACCGCCAACACTCCGATCGACGACGTGGCGTGAGCCGTCAGGGTCGAGGCAGATCACCTGACCGACATCCGGAAGCGCCAGGTAAACCCGTTTCCGTTCGTCAATCGCGATGCTCCAGATCCGAGGCGCACCGGTCGAGTTCCAGATCTTCGGCTCAATCGGTTTTCCGCCGATTCGGGCGACCAGACGCACGACGCCGTCGCGGCCCGCCCGCCGGAGCCGGTCCCCGTCGGCAAGGTACAGCGTCCCATCCGTTGCCCACGCATAGGCAATGACCGACCGCAGCGGTGGATCGCCTTTCGCGACCACGCCCGAACCCCGAAACCGCGTCACGGTCCCGTCAGGGGAACGTTCAACAATTCGCGCTCCCTTCTGATAGACGAGTTCACCGCGTTTGCCGACAGCGAAGACCAGCGCGCCGACTTGCGGCCCTTCGGCAATCTTCACCGGCTGACCGCCGTCGAGATCGATTCGAAATGCGGGGCCGCTCATTTCCTGGAAGGATTCCGAGTAGACCTGGCCGTCGAGGCCGCGCGTCGTCCAGTGGGCGTGAATGTTCTTGACCAGCGCCCGCGACTTTTTGCCCTTCTCCAGTCGCCAGACGACGTTGTTCACCGGGTCGCCGAAGATCACCGTATCGGCATCCAGGGCAACCAGCCCGCCACCCGGATGAGCGGAGGTTACGACTGGAATGATCAGAAGGAGAAGGAGCGCCCGAAAAGTGTTCATATGAGTACCCCTCGCAGGCCAGCCGTTTCCGGCTTCGGAACTTCAGGGAATCATCGTCCGACGGTCACGGGCTGTCCGGATTGAAGATTGCCCGGTTCGGCGACGACCTGATCGCCGGGTTTGACGCCGTTGACGATTTCGGTCCAGTCGGCGGTGATGAATCTCGCCGGGGGTCAGTCTTCGGCGCGGGCCAGCCGGGTGAAGGAAAAGATGGCGAAGCCGCCGCTGACGAGGTGCATCAGTTCGGTGACGAAGACGGTGGCGGTGTTGAACATCTGACCGCCCTCATAGTACGGCGTTTTCGCGGCCAGAATCGGAAATGACCCGTAGAGAACCAGAAAAACGACGCTCAGAATGGTGAAGTACGTCATTGGACGGCGCGTCAGCCAGCCGAGCAGGGCAAAAAGAACCGCCCCGACGAGAACCCCCATCACGCTGAACAGGATGACCTCGAACACGCCGATGGTCAGGCGGCTGACCGCATTGCCGGTGACCCACAGAGCGACATTCCCGATTGCGCCGCCAAAAGCCGCGACCGCGACCGCCAGCGGGATTTTCCCGAACGCCACCCGCTGACCGTTTTCTTTCGCCATCGAAAACCTCGTTTGTACATGGACTTCGCGAATCAGAAAGGCCGAAAAGGGCCGATCTGAAAATTCGAGCGGCAACTATTTCCCGACGGTAACCGATTGACCGGACTGGAGATTACCCGGTTCGGCGACGACCTGATCGCCGGGTTTGACGCCGTTGATGATTTCGGTCCAGTCGGCGGTATGCCGACCGGTGGTGACGACCTTTTCGACGGCCTTGCCGTCCTTGACCAGCAGTACCTTTTCGATGCCCGCGAAGGTGACGACGGCCTTCACCGGGACGGTCACCGCCGACCCCGCGCTCTGGGTCACGATGTCGGCCCGGACGAACGACCCCGGACGTAGCGTGCCGCGATTCATGATCTCGGCCTCGACGATGAGAATCCGGGTCTGCTCGGTAATCGTGGGGCTGATGCGGACGACCCGCCCGGAATGCGGCGACGGGTCGCCCTCGATGGTGACGTTGACTTCCTGTCCGGCGCGGACGGTCGGTGCGTCGCGTTCGGGCACTTCGGCCCGCAGCCGGAGCGGGTTGATCTTCACGACGAGGGCAATCGGCGCGCCCGCCGCCAGATATTCGCCGACGCTCGCCTGTTTCTGCTGCACGACGCCGTCGAACGGGGCGAAAATCTTGGTGTCGGCCAGTTGCTGACGGGCGAGGGCGAGTTCCGACCGGCGCTGGGCGAGGACGCCCTGGCGGTTGCGGATTTCCTCGATGGCATCCTGGTAGTTACCCTGCGCGACCTCGAAATTCTGCTCGGCGAGATCGAGGTCGGCCCGCGCGGCGACGCCCTGTTTGTAGAGCGCGCTGACGCGGTCGCGGGCGACGCGGGTCTGATCGACCGTGGCCTGCGCCCGCCGGACGCTCCCGGTCTGGCGCGGATCGACGGCGTCGTCCGTGCCGTCGGGACTGAGACCGATCCGGGCACGCGCCTGGGCGAGCGCCGCTTCGGCCTGTTTGACCCGCAGGTCGTAATCGGTTTCGTCAACCTGCGCGATGAGCTGGCCCTTGCGGACGACCGTGCCGAGATCGACCGCGATGGTCCGCAGGCGTCCGGGCACTTTCAGACTGATGATTGCCTGATCGAAGGCGGCGAGCGTGCCGTTGACGGTCACGACGCGCGCGACCGGCGTCTGGGCGACCGGCACAAGCCGGACCTGACGCGGCGGGGCATCGGTTTTCGGCGGGCCGGCCACCTTTTCCGATTTACAGCCGGAAACACCGGCAAAAACGATCAGCAGGGCGGGAGCAAACGCCGACCAACGGCATGAAGAAGAAGTAGGACGCATTGAACCGGTAAAAAATACGGAAAGGGCTTCGACGGACCGCAAAGAATTGGAAACAATAGTGGGAGATGGACGGCGATGCTAATAAAAATTTTCCAACTTTCGGCGTCCTTCCGCCCCACCCGCCGCCGCGCCGGTGCTCACATCCCGAAAATCCCGTCAATCTGTGGAAAAAGCTGTGGAAAACCGGACTTTCGGTGGATTTCTCATGACGCGCCGCCATTCCCTCCGGGTTTCTTGCGAAGCCGAAAACCTGAGTGTTAGTATCCGAACTCTTCATACCGCGATTTCAGATATTCGACCGACCTGCTTTCGAATCGAAAATCAGGAATCCGAAGTCGAACATCACCAGATTCCGTCATCATCCGAGGAGGACATCAGTCATGTCAGACAACTCGAACAAAATCACGTATTTCCTGGCGGGCGCGAGCATCGGGGCGCTGGTCGCATTGCTGTTCGCGCCGAAGTCGGGCCGCGAACTGCGCGGCGACATCACCGACGCAACGCGACGCAGCATTGATTACACGTCGGAAAACGCCAAGGCGCTCGGCACGAAAGCCTCCGACCTCTACGCCACCGGACGGGAAAAGGCGACCGACCTCTACAGCGGAGGCCGGGAAAAGGCGTCGGGACTGCTGGAATCGGGCAAGGGCCTGCTTTCCGAACAGCGCAACCGCATGGCCGCCGCCATCGAAGCCGGCAAACAGGCATATCAGGAAAAGAAATCCGAAGCGCTCGCGCTCGACGGCGGCGACGTCATCGAATCCGACGGCGGACTCTAATCGCCCCGCGGAATCCATTTTCCGCTTCGCGTCCTATTTGAAAACTCGCCGGGAGGTGGCGAGGCGAATTTCGCCGCGCGCCTCCCGTTTTATCATCCGGAAGCTACTTTCCGCCCAATCACCGCCGTGAATACCAACGAAATTTTCCAGATCGTCATCAGCGTCGCGCTCGTCGTGGTCTTCATCGTCCAGTTGGGGACGCTGTTCGCCATCTATAAGCTCGTCAAGAAGCTCATGGGTATCGCCGACACGGTTCAGACCCGAACCGACCCGATTCTCGAGCAGACCCGGCAAATTCTGGTGACCGCCAAGCCGATCATCGAGAAAGCCCAGGAAGCGTCGCAGCAACTCGCGCCGATTCTCGAACGGACGCAGGAACTGCTCGCCACCGCCCGCGACACGACGGTCATGGTCCGCGACACCACCGCCTCCCTCAAAATCGAGGCGGAAGCCTGCATGGCCGCCGTGTCGGCGACGACGCAGGAAGTCTCGCGCCTGACCACCGAGCAGGCACAGGAACTCTCGTCGCTCGTCAACGACACGTCGAACAAACTCCGGCGGCAGGTGGATACCTACCATCAGGTCGCGACCCGTACCGCCCTGCGCATTGACGACACCGCGGCCATCGTCCAGCGCGACGTCCTGCGCCCGGTCGGCGAAATCTCCGCCATTCTCAACGCCGTCCGCGTATTCCTCGAAGTCCTCTTCGCCCAGGAAGGCAAACAGCCCGTCCATCAGGTGTATCAGGACGAGGAAATGTTCATTTGAAAAGCAGTGGTCAGCCGTCAGTGGCCAGTTGTCAGTAGATTTTATCTGATTACTGGCCACTGACGGCTGGCCACTGGCGACTGGCCACTGCTCATGCGTCTTTCCCTCATTCTTTTTCTCGCACTGTTCGTCACGGTATCGGTTCGCCCGCTGCCGACCGCCGCCGCCGTTGAAACGGCTGACACCATCGTTCGCGGCGGCACGGTCGTCACGATGGACGCCGGTCGGCGCGTCATCGAAAACGGCACGGTCGTCATTCAGGGCGACAAGATCATCGCCGTCGGCGGACCGGAACTGGCCGCGAAGTACAAAGCCAAAACCGTCATCGACGCCACCGGCAGGGCCGTCATGCCGGGCCTCGTCAACACCCACACCCACGCGCCGATGGTCCTCTTCCGGGGCATCGCCGACGACCTGATGCTTCAGGAGTGGCTGACGAAGTTCATCTTCCCGGCGGAAGCCAAAAACGTCACGCGCGAGATGGTGAAGGCGGGCACGCGGCTCGCCTGCCTCGAAATGATTTCCGGGGGAACGACCTGCTACGTCGATATGTACTACTTCGAGGACGACATCGCCGCCGTCACCGAAGCCGCCGGCATGCGGGCGATCCTCGGCGAAACCATCATCGACTTCCCGGTTCCCGACGCGCTCACGCCGCAACTCGGATTGCAGAACGCCGAAAAGTTCATCCAGCAGTACAAAACCGGCCACCCGCTCATCACGCCCGCCGTCGCGCCGCACGCGCCCTACACCTGCGCGCCCGAAGTGCTCGCCGCGTGCCGCAAACTGGCCGACAAGTATGAAGTGCCGCTCGTCACGCACCTTGTCGAAGACCTCAAGGAAAACGACATCGTCTTTCAGAAGTACGGGATGCGGCCAATTCCCTTCGTCGAGAAAGCCGGCCTGTTCGGCCCGCGCATGATCGCCGCGCACGTCGTCCACCCGTCGCCGGAAGACATTCTGACGCTGAAAAAGTATGACGTGGGCGCGGCCCACTGCCCCCAGAGCAACATGAAACTCGCGGCGGGCGTGTCGCCGGTGGTCGAACTCCGCGCGGCGGGCATCGCGGTCGGCCTCGGCACGGATGGTGCGGCCTCCAACAACGATCTCGACATGTTCGAGGAAATGGACACCGCCGCCAAACTCCACAAGCTCACGCGGCGCGACCCGACGGCGCTGCCCGCGCAGACGGCGCTCGAAATGGCGACCATCGAAGGCGCGCGGGCCATCCACATGGAAAAGCGGATCGGTTCACTGGAAACCGGCAAACTCGCCGACCTCATCATTGTGGACATTTCATCGGCGCACCAGTTGCCGAGTTACAACCTCTATTCGACGCTCGTCTACGCGACGAAGGCGGGCGACGTCGAAACGGTGTTCATCAACGGTCGCCTGCTCATGCGCGACCGCCGGATGCTGACGCTCGACCCGGTGGCGATCCGCAAGGAAGCGATCGACTATCGGAAGCGAATTCTGGACAGCCTCAAGGCAAAGTGACCCGCGCGCAGGCCGCGAAGGAGGGATGAATGACGCCCACCACCGCACCGACACAGGCGGAAGCCGCCATTGAGGACCTGTATCTTGTTCCCGATAAACGTCGAGCGGAGTTGGTGAATGGCCGTATCGTCATTCTTCCTTATATCGGGATGAATGCTTCCCAGGCGAAAGGTGCGCTGTTGGTCAGCCTGAAAGCCCACGAGAAGAAAACCGAACTCGGAAAAACATATACCAGTCGCGTCGCGTTCGTTGTTGACTTGCCGCATCGAAAATCATTCAGTCCCGATATCGCCTTCACGCAGGATAAAAGGAACTTCGGAATGAGATTCCCCGAAGGATCGCCTACCTTCGCGGTTGAGATACGAAATGAATTGCCCGAAAACAATTTCCCGGAAACGGAAATTGAACAAAAACGCGCCGATTACTTTGCGGCGGGAACACTGGTGGTCTGGGATGTGGATCTTTTAAGCGAGGATGTGGTCCGGGTGTACCGGGCCGCCACACCCGACACTCCGACCGTCTATCGCCGCGGCGACATCGCCGAAGCCGAACCCGCCGTTCCCGGCTGGACGATGCCGGTGAACGACCTTTTCGCCTGACCGTTTTTTCAAGGGAGGCCGACTGTGGACCGTGAAATCAAGGATCTCGAAACAGCGATGGAGCGCATCTGGGAACTCGCGCTCGAAATGGGCCTCGACCCGTTTCCGGTCAATTTCGAAATCGTCCCGGCGACGGTGATGTATGAAATCGGGTCCTACGCCCTGCCCGGTCGCTTCTCGCACTGGACCTTCGGCAAGGCGTACCACAAGATGAAGACGATGTACGACTTCGGCCTGTCGCGCATCTACGAAGTCGTCATCAACACCAATCCGGCTTACGGGTTCCTGCTCGAAACCAATTCCCCGCTCCAGAACAAGCTCGTCATCGCGCATGTGCTCGGGCACGTCGATTTCTTCAAGAACAACGCCTATTTCTCGCGCACCAACCGCCGCATGGTGGACGAAGTGGGCGTCCACGCGCAGCGCATCGAGGAATACGAGTTCAAGTATGGCCGCAAGACGGTCGAGGAATTTCTCGACGCGGTGATGTCCATCGAGGAACACATCGACGCGAATTTCTTTGTCCGCAAGGAGCGCGAGCGCGACCCGAAGCAGAATCCGACCGTTCCGCATGTGGGCGAGTTCGACGACCTGCTGACGCCGGGCGAAATCAGTACGCGGGACGGCGAACCCACGCCGATTCACATTCCCGGCACGCCGTTTTACCCCGAAAAGGACCTCATCTGGTTCATCGCGCAGCATTCGCCGTCGCTCGCGCCGTGGGAACGCGACGTGATGCTGATGATCCATCAGGAAATGCTGTATTTCGTCCCGCAGATGCAGACGAAGACCATCAACGAAGGATGGGCCTGTCTGACGGGCGACGCGCTGGTGGCGACCGAGCGCGGGTTCATTCCCTTTGAAGAACTGTACGGACGCGGCGAACGCATCGCAGTCGCCAGCGGCGGCGCGGACGAACGCCATCCGATCACGGAATTTCACAAGGAAGAACAGGTTCCGACGATCCGCATCCGCACCCGTCGCGGCCTGACGGTCGAGGGCGCGGAAAAACATCGCGTCCGTTTCGCCGACGGAACGTGGGCCTACCTGCGGGACGTCAAAACGGGCGACCGGCTGCACGTCGAATGCGGAAGCAACGTGTGGAGCAGCACACCGCAAAAGATTCATTTCGAACCGCTCGCCGCCGACCCGACCATCGCCGGCATCGCCGATCTGGCCGGAGTTTCATCACATACAGTCATCCGGCATCTTAACGGCACGCATCAATCCCGGAGCGCCGCGGCCATCGACCGGGCGGTGACGGCAACGAATTACCAACGGGGCTATGCCGGGAAAGTTTTATCGAGCCGCCGGACCGAACTGCGGAATCCGGGCGTGCTGACCGAAGATCTCGCCTGGCTGCTCGGCAATTTCATCGGCGATGGCAACCGGACGAAATCCGGCATCTGTATCACCAGCGGCGACACGGAAGTCATCGCCCGCGCGGCGTCCATCATTCAGGACACGCTCGGCCTGCGCGCGCTCATTCACTGGGACGCGAGCGACACCGGCGGACGCTGGCGGCTGGTCGTGCATTCACGCGAATTGCTGCGATTCCTGCGCGCCCTCGGCATCGATCTCGCGGCGACGGCACGGCAGAAACGGATTCCCGCCATCGTGCTCCGGTCGCCGAAGCCGGTCGTCTCGGCGTTTCTCCAGGGGTACTTCGACGCCGACGGATACGCGGGACCACAGGGCGTCATCCTGTCGTCGGCCAGCGAAGAACTGATTCGGCAGACGCAGATCATCCTGCTCAACTACGGCATGCTCTCGACCCGGCG
>JAAFHI010000821.1 GCA_013298335.1 Actinomycetota bacterium | reverse complement strand
GGCAAAGTCACTTGTGAACCCCGTCCACACAAGATTGAGATACTAAAAAAAAGGGTGTCGTTTCGACACCCGTGTACTGACTCAAGGTCTTTTCATCTGTAGCGTTCGTCCGAATTTGAACTTCGGAGGAACGAACAATGACGGGACGGGATTTCGACGAACTGATTGCGGCTCAAAGAGCTTTCGCGACGTGGCGGGCCTCGCGACCGCACCCTCGGGCGGCAATTCCTGAAGAACTGTGGGATCTGGCGGTCGGATTGCTTGATCGGCACTCAGCCGGCAAGGTCGCCAAACGGCTCGGCCTCAATCCGACGCACCTGAGCCGCCGCAAAACGGAACTCCTCAAAACCCCTCTAAAAGAAGATGTCGGAATCAGCGCCGAATTCGCCGTGGTCTCCATCCCCGCCGTAACGCCGAATGCAGCGGCGGTGTCGCTGCGGATCGAGCGTCCGGACGGAACGAAACTCATCCTCGAATTTCAGGACGCGAATCTTTCCGAAATCGCTTCATTCTGCGCGGGGGTGCGGTGATACAGCTCGTCCCGCAGATGCGAATCCTTGTCGCCGTCGCGCCGGTGGATTTTCGCAAGGGCATCGATGGCCTGGCGGCGTTGTGTCGGTCTGTGTTGAAGCACGACCCGATGACCGGCACGGTTTTTCTGTTTCGGAACCGCGCGGGGACGTCCGTCAAGATTCTGGTCTACGACGGAAACGGTTTCTGGCTGTGCCTGAAGCGGTTTTCCAGCGGAAAACTGGCGTGGTGGCCGACCGATCCGGACGTCCGCCTGAGCGTCGATCAGATTTCCACCCTGCTGCAACAACGAAAACCTGCCGATTGGCGCAAAACCGACTGGAAACCAGTGCAAAACGATGAACGATGAAGTCAAAACCAAGGGTTGATTCCGAAACTTCATCGCTCATCGTTCATACTTCATCGTTCGTCCACGCCCACGGCAGCCACCGGGTTGGATCGCGCCAGAGTTCGGCTTTCTCGACTGAACCAAGTGTCGTCAGGTATGCCAGCGCATTTATCCCGTTCATCCGGCACGTTTCAATCACGGACATCAGAATGTCGCCGACGGTTGCGCCAACGGTTGTCTTATAAAAGAGCGAGTTCTTGCGATACCGGATCACCGACTTGATCGCCCGCTCCGCGATGTTGTTTTCCAAAGGCATGCCGGCCACGCGAAGGAACTGCGTCAAAAACTTCCAGTGCGTCTTCAGGTACTTGACCGCCTTGCCAAGGCCGCTCGCCGGCTCGATCCGTTTTGCCTTTTCCTCGGCGATGATCCACCGCAGAAGTTCATTCATCACCGGACGGCTTTCGTCCCGATGCCGCTTGAGTCGGTCCGCATCCGAAAGTTTCCTGGTTTGCTTCTCCACCCCGAAGACTTTCCCGAATGCTTCCAGGATCACCCGACATTGCTCGGGAAAGAACTTCTCGACCTCGACAAACATCCGCCGCGCGTGGACCAGGCACTTGCCGATCACGCCCTTTTCGTAAATCCAGTTCTGGTACAGCGCATCGCCCATCCGGCGAATCTCATCCAAATCCAGCGGACGACGCTCCAGCAAATCCCGAACGTTCTCTCCGGCGTGTTTCCAGCCCGTCGCATACAACACGATTCGGTTTTTCCCGGTGTCGGCCACCATTGCCGTCGTATGACCGCCGGTCCGCCCTTCCTTCGGCGTCAACCCCTTCAAGACTTTCATCGACGAATTATCCTGAAACAAAACCTTCGCTCCGGCGGCTTCGCCCCGCAACGCCAGATAGATCGCCAGAACCCGCTCCGCCAACGCCGCCGACCGCTCCCACAGCACGCTTCCCGCGACCGGAACACCCGCGTTCTCCTGCATTCCGGCCAAACGATTGTGTGGAATCCCGCACCCGTACTTCGCCAACGCGCACGCCGCGTCCGAACTCGCCGTGTGGCGTGACTTCGCTTCTTCCGGCGTCGCGGTTGAAAACCACCCACGACACCTCGCGCAAATAAAGGTCGGCATCACGTACCGCGTCGCTCCGATCAGCGGCTGACCGTTCAGCACGATCTTCACATTCGGACGCTCCGTCTCAAACAGCTTCCCGCCGCACACCTTGTCCGGACACGGTCCGCCATCCGTCAACCGCTCGTCCGTCACCACCACGTCCTGCGCCCCGGAAAATTCCGACTGCGGCGTCCGACCCGTTCCGCCACGACGTTTGGGTGCATCTTCCTTTGTTTCCTCGGACGGGCTATCAGAAGATGATGGCAACGCCTCGGCATTCTCGCTTCCGACAGCGCCACCCGACGGCCCGGACGGCGGGTCCGGCGGTTTGTCCTTCTTCTTTTTCTCGGTCTTTTTCCCGAAAATCAGACCACGCAGCCGCGCCAACGTCGCTTCTTTCGCCTGCGATACCCACACCAATTTGAGAAAGAGCCGCAACAAGCCCGACACCCGCGCCTGTTCCTCGACCGTCAACTCGCCTCGCTCGGCGCGACCGATCAAGCCTTCAATTTCTTCAGGCCGCGTCTCCTCAACCGGTGGCTGGTTCTTTTTTCCCTTGGACATCAACCAACTCTACCGAAACCCAAAAACGACTGGCCGCGCTCAAACGCACCGACAAATCCCAAAGTCAATGCGCAGCTCTCGAAAGGACACAAAAAAGGTGACTTGATTTGCGGCTGTGCAGAGGCGCGTAT
>JAAFHI010000802.1 GCA_013298335.1 Actinomycetota bacterium | reverse complement strand
CTGGGCTACACCAAGGAATTTCCCCTTGAGGAACACGACATCGCCGACGATCACATCCCGTTTCTGGAAAGTGGAATCCCGGCGGTGGACCTGATTGATTTCACCTTCGGCACCGACCAGAAATCCTTCGGACCCGGCGGGGTCTACAACGCCTACTGGCACACCCCGCAGGACACCCTCGACAAGATCAGCCCGCAAAGCCTGAAAGCGGTTGGAGATACGGTCATTCGGGCGCTTCCGAAAATCGCCGCGCGGGTTCAGTAGTGGGAAGCTGGCAGTGGTCAGCAGTCAGTCGTCAGCAGCCAGTAAAAAAAACTGGTAATTGTTCAGCCGCCGTTCGCCCTGCCCTCAAGCCCCGTGAACGAAGCTCTCAAACCCGTTTTTCGATTCTGGAGTCCCGTTCACGGGGCTTGAAGGGAAATAGCCCTGTCCTTGAGGGCAGGGCGACAACCGGGCTGAACAGTTACAAAACTGACGACTGGCCGCTGGCGACTTTGGCCGGGGAAAAGTACGGGTCAAAAAATGAATGGTGATTCATTCGGCTATTGTCAACTCTGACGCAACGTGTTAAAAGCCACACTTCCTCAGAGTTCTACCCCGGAATCAGCAGTCATTTCCTACGTTCACCCAAGTCTTCTTATCTTTCAGGAGGGTTTCCCGTGAAAATCGCAGTGTGCATCAAGGCCGTGCCGGAAACCGACACGCGCATCAGGATCGCGGCGGACGGACGTTCCATCGAACGTTCGGACATCAAGTTCATCGTCTCGCCATACGATGAGTTCGCTCTCGAAGAAGCCATCAAGCTCAAGGAATCCAAGGGCGGTTCGGTGACCGTCATCGGCCTCGGCGGCGATGAAGTCCCGGCCATCCTGCGCGACGGTCTCGCCCGCGGCGCGGATGACGCCGTTCACGTCAGCAGCGCCGGCGTGGCGACTGACGACCCGCTCATCGTCGGCAAAGTGCTGGCGGCGGCGCTCAAGCAGCTCGGTCCGGACCTGATTTTCTTCGGCAAGCACGGCGTCGGCGGCGATAACCAGCAGGTTCACGCCGTGGTGGCCGAAAAGCTCGGGATGCCCCAGGTGACGGTCGTGACCAAACTCGACGTGACCGACGGCAAGGTTCGCGCCGAACGCGAAATCGAAGGCGGCATCGAAGTGGTCGAAGCCCCGCTTCCGGCCATCATCGGCGCGCAGAAGGGCCTCAACGAACCGCGCTATCCGAAGTTGCAGGGCATCATGCAGGCGAAGAAAAAGCCGCTCGCGACCAAGTCGGTGGCCGATCTCGGCCTTTCCGCCGATCAGGTCGGTGACGCCGCCGCCGGCATCCGCATCACGGGTCTGAGCCTTCCGCCCGCCCGTCAGGCCGGTCGCCGCATCGACG
The DNA here is from genome assembly GCA_013298335.1 of Actinomycetota bacterium. GTDB lineage: Bacteria > Acidobacteriota > Blastocatellia > Chloracidobacteriales > Chloracidobacteriaceae > JAAFHI01. The sequence goes on along the minus strand of JAAFHI010000802.1, from coordinate 1,370 downwards.
GCGACGCCGGACAGCAGGTCGCCGAACTCGTCAACGCGCTGCAAAACGAAGCGAAAGTCATCTAGCAGGTGTCGGGTATCGGGTGTCGGGTTTCAGGTTTTGAAGAGGTTTTGGGGATTAGGTTTTGGGTTTTTGGGGAAACCCCAGAACCCAGAACCCCAAACCCAGAACCTCTTCAAAACCTGAAACCCGATACCCGACACCTGAAACCTTTCGAAAGGAACGAACATGGCAAACGGAGTTTTGGTATTCGCCGAACAGCGCGATGGCGCGTTCAAGAAGGGCACTTTGGAAGCGATCTCGGAAGGTCGCCGGATTGCGAACCAGCTCGGCACGAACCTGAGCGCGGTCGTCGTCGGGTCGGGTGTTGCCGGACTGGCCGGTGAAGCCGCGTCGTACGGCGCGGATGTGGTCTATGTCGCCGACAGCGCGGCGCTCGCCAACTATTCGACCGACGGATACGCCAAGGCGTTCGCCGACGCCGTCGCCGACGCCCAGCCGGCGGTGATTCTCGCTTCGGCGAGTTCGATGGGACGCGACCTCGCGCCCCGCGTCGCGGCCCGGCTCGACATCGGTCTGGCATCCGACATCACGGAAACGAAGGTCGAAGGCGGAAAACTGTCGGCGGTGCGCCCGATGTACGCCGGGAAGGCGTTCGCCACCGTCGAATTCAACCGCGCCCCGGCGTTCGTCACGCTGCGGCCCAATGTTTTCCCGATCGCCGCTCCCGAAGCTGGACGGACGCCGGAAGTCAAAAACCTCGGCGGCGTGGTCGTGGACGGCCCGCAGGCGAAGGTGACCGACATTCTCGCCGCCGCCAAGGGCAAGATTGAACTGACCGAAGCCAGCGTCGTCGTCTCCGGCGGACGCGGCATCAAGGGACCGGAAAACTACCATCTGATCCAGAGCCTCGCCGATGCCTTCGGCGGCGCGGCGGGCGCCTCGCGCGCGGTCGTCGACGCTGGCTGGGTGGATCATTCGCACCAGGTTGGCCAGACGGGGAAGACGGTCAGTCCGTCGCTTTACATCGCCTGCGGCATTTCCGGCGCGATTCAGCACCTTGCCGGGATGTCTTCGTCGAAGTTCATCGTGGCCATCAACAAGGATCCGGAAGCGCCGATCTTCAAGATCGCCGATTACGGTATCGTCGGCGACCTCTTCGAAGTCGTGCCGAAGCTCACCGAGCAGGCCCGGGCGCTGCGTTCCTAGCGGTCAGTGGCCAGTTGCCAGCGGCCAGTCGTCAGTTTCAATCCGCGCATGAACCGGTTTTTCCACCGGAAAATCGTTGGTTGGCTGGCGACTGGCCTTTTTCCTTTTGACTGGCAACTGACTACTGGCAACTGACTACTGGCTGCTGACTACTGGCCGCT
>JAAFHI010000340.1 GCA_013298335.1 Actinomycetota bacterium | reverse complement strand
CACAGGCGGCCCCGCCCGGCGCGGACCTCGAATCGGGGGGAAAGTACTGGTGGTGGGGACCGTGGTATTCGCACCGGAATCTGCGCGACGACCGCGCGGAGGCGTTCGCGGAATGGGTTTCGGCGGGCAGTTACACCTTTGCGTACTACGCGCGGGCCACCACGCCGGGCGTCTTCCGCGTCGCCCCCGCGAAGGCCGAGGAGATGTACCACCCGGAAACCTTCGGTCGCACCGGCGCCACCCGCGTCATTGTGGAGTGATGGAGCGCGCCTGATGGAGCGCGGGCATCCTGCCCGCATGAAAAAGAAGAAGAAAATACATGCGGGCAGGATGCCCGCGCTCCAAGGCAGTTCATCCCGGTTGAAATCCGGTTCGTCACAAAAAGATGGTTGAACGGGGCGCGTCGGGGCAGATTTCGTCAAACATTCCAAATCTGCGCGAGGCATCACTTTTTCCATGCCGACAAAACGACGGGATTTTCTCAAACACGCTGCGCTCGCGGGAGGCGCGCTGGCCGCCGCACCGCTCTCAACCGGATTGAACTTCGCCCAGTCGGGCGACAAAACCGCTTCCGACAAGTCCGCCGCCAAATCGAAACCGCTCCGCATCCTGATTCTCGGCGGCACCGGCTTCATCGGGCCGCATCAGGTCAAGTACGCCCTCGACCGCGGCCACAAACTGACCCTTTTCAACCGCGGCAAGACGAATCCGAAACCGATCGAGGGCGTCGAACAGCTTCACGGCGACCGCGCGACCGGCGATCTCGCCTCGCTCAAGGGCGGTCAGTGGGATGTCGTCATCGACAATCCCGCGACGCTCCCCCGGTGGGTACGCGAGGCGGCGCAACTGCTCAAGGATTCGGCGAAGCACTACATCTTCATCTCGACGATTTCGGTCTACGCCGACAACTCGAAAGTCGGGATGGATGAAACCGGAGTGGTCGCCACGACCACCGACCCGAACGACGAAAAGGTGACGGGTCTGAATTACGGCGCACTGAAGGCGCTGGCGGAAAAGGAAGCGGAAAAAGCGTTTCCCGGCCACGCGGCGGTCATCCGTCCGGGGCTGATTGTCGGGCCGGGCGATTACTCGGACCGGTTTTCCTACTGGCCGCTGCGGATTGACCGGGGCGGGGAAGTGATGGCCCCCGGCGATCCAAACGACCCGGTCAAGTTCATCGACGCCCGCGATCTGGCGGAATGGACGATCCGGATGGCCGAGCAGATGGATGTCGGTACCTACAACGCGCTCGGGCCGAAACCCCGGCTGTCGATGGCGGAAATGCTTCACGGCATCCGCGCCGTGACCGCCTCCGATGTGAGTTTTACGTGGGTGGACGCGCCCTTTCTCGAAGCGCAGAAGGTCTCGGCCTGGGCCGACATGCCGGTCTGGGTGCCGGGGAGCGGCGAAACGGCGGGCCTGCACACGATGAGCAACGCGCGGGCGGTGGCGAAGGGGCTGACGTTCCGTCCGCTGGCGGAAACGGCGAAGGCCACGCTCGACTGGTACAAGGCGCTCACGCCCGAACGGCAGGAAAAACTCCGCGCGGGCATCAAGCCGCAGCGGGAAGTCGAGGTTTTGGCGGCGTGGCACGCCCGGAAGAAAGGGTGAGTGGGTGGACGTGGTGATCAATCCACTCGCGGGGCGGGAAAACCGCCTCGTCGCCCTGTCCGGGACGTACTTTTTCTTCGTGACGGCCAGTTGCTACGTGTTGCGTCCGATTCGCGACGAACTGGCCATCGCGAACGGGCTCGACCGGCTGCCGTGGATGTTTACGGCAACGCTCGTCGCGACGCTCGCGGCCAACTGGGTCTACTCGGCCTGTCTGACCTGGTTCCCGGTCCGGTCGGTCATTTCATGGACCTACCGGACGTTCGCCGGGCTGGCCATCGTCTTTTTCATGCTTTCCTCGGGTGTCGCCGCGCCGGGCGTCCGGTTCTGTCTGTTTCTCTGGATCAGCGTTTTCAACCTGCTCGCCGTTTCCGTCTTCTGGTCGGTCACTTCGGATGCGTTCGGGTTTCAGGGCGGTCGGTATTTTGGCCGCATCGCCGCCGGCGGAACGATCGGGGCCATCGCGGGCGCGGGGGCGACGGGGCTGCTCGTCGAACGGATCGGCGTCGCGCCGATGCTGCTCGTCGCGGCGGTCCTGATCGAATGCGCGACCCGGTGCGTGGCGAAAGTCCCGCTGCCGGTCCGGGCGGACGAACCCGGCGACGAACCGCTCGGCGGCGACGTCGCGGGGGGCGCGGTCCAGACCTGGCGCTCGCCGTTTCTCCTCGCGGTCGGCGGCTACACGCTGCTCTATACCGTCAGCGCGACGTTTCTCTATTTCGAACAGGCCGCCATCATCGGTGCGCGGGTTTCCGACAGCGTGACCCGGACGGCCCTCCTCGCCCGGATGGATCTGGCGGTCAATCTGCTGGCGCTGTTCGGCCAGGTGTGCCTGACCCACCGGCTGTTTCTGCTTTTCGGGACGGGTCTGCTGCTGTCGGCCCTGCCGCTGGCCAGCGTGGTCGGATTCTCGGCGCTCGGGGCGTGGCCGACCCTCGGCGTACTGGTCGTTTTTCAGGTCCTCCGGCGGGCGGGGCATCTGGCGATTTCCGCGCCGATGCGGGAAGCGTTGTTTACGTCGGTTGATCGGGAAGGCCGTTACAAGGCGAAAAGTTTCATCGACATGCTGGTCTACCGCGGCGGCGATCAGCTCGGCGTCTGGTCGAGCGCGCTGCTTGGATGGGTTGGCGCGGGCGTGTCCGGCACGGCTCTTGCCGCCGTACCCGTGGCGATAGTCTGGCTGGCGCTCAGTATCTGGATCGGTACGCGGCTGCCGAAGGCAGTGGCCAGTGGCCAGTAGTCAGCAGTCAGTGGTCAGTGGTTAGCAGTTAGTGGTGTTTCTCCATTCGAAAAGTGATGGAACAAGGATTTTCACCACGGAAACATGGTGGATTCACGGAGAGGAACTCCATGGTTCTTCGTGTCGCCCCTGCGTTTCCGTGGTGAAAACATATCGTGCCGGTCAGGGATGGACCGGGTGGGGGACAATTTGAAGGCACGGAGAAAAAGGGATTTCGCTACAATGCCCGCCCCGACCAATCGGTTTCCGCGGAAACGGCCCATGTCACCTGAAACAACCACCGTGCTGAAGCGCTGGGGCATCATTTTTGCGGCCTGGAATCTCATCGCGCTGTTTTTCGTCAGCCAGGTGGTCATCATTACCCGGATGCGCGGGCAGGCGCTGCCGATTGACGGCATCGTTCAGCAGTTCATGGTCTGTTACGCCTACATGCTGGCGAACGGGGCCGTTCTCGCGATGTCGCGGCGGTTTCGACTGGAGCGCCCCATCGTGTGGCGGCGCGTTCTTCTCCACTTCGCGGTCACGTCGGTGCTGGTGTTGTTTGTCGCGACGATGGATTTCATCCCGATCATGCCGACGCTCGCCGCGCGCGGTCAGTTGAAATGGGCGACCTTCATTGCGGTTCTGACGTTCAACTTCGACAAGCTGGTGGTGCCGCTCTGGCTCATCCTGATTCTCGAACATCTGTTCAACTACTACCGGGTTTCGCAGGAAACCCGCTTGCAGGCGGCGAAACTTGAGTCGCAACTGGCGATGGCGCAGTTGCAGGCGCTGAAAATGCAGCTTCATCCGCATTTTCTGTTCAATTCGCTGAACTCGATTTCGACGCTCGTGCTGACCAAGCCCGAGGCCGCCCACGCGATGATCGCCCGGCTCGGGGATTTCCTGCGCATGACGATCAACAACGTCGGGACGCAGGAAGTCAGTTTTCAACGCGAACTCGAATTTCTGGAAACCTACCTCGCCATCGAGAAAATCCGCTTCGGCAACAACTTGCGGGTGGATTTCACGATCGACCCCGACGCCCGCCACGCGCTGATTCCGAATCTTTTACTTCAACCGCTGGTCGAAAACGCGATCCGGCACGGGATTTCGAAACTCGTGTCGGGCCGGATCGACATCCGGGCCAGATGCCGCGCCGGACGCCTCCACATCGAGATTTACAATGACGGCCCAACGCATGCCGTCCGCCGCGCCGCCCGGGAAGGCGGCCTCGGTCTGCGGAATACCGCCGACCGGCTGGAACGTTCGTTTCCCGGTGACCACGTTTTTGAGTACAAAAATGACCCAGAAGGCGGTTTTCAGGTAACCATCGACGTTCCCCACATCCCGGCGGGACGCGACGCTGATTCGGGCGACTGGACCGGCGCGGTACAATCCGTGACGGCCCGCGCCGTCGCCGAACGAACCGCGATATAACCTTGTATTTTATTGTGGTGGTGAAGTGCGGTCCGGCTGTCAATTGAGTATCGGCTTACCGAGCGGTAATTAGGCAGGTAATCGGCTGGCTGGGTTCACCTGTCCGCTAAACTAAATGGTTACGGATTTTCAATTGTTGCGTTGAGTAGATCATAAATAGTGACTCCAATCTCATCACGGTCACCATATTCCTCTTGAATAATCTGTAGGGAGTCATCGTTGACATCAATTAATAAATTATCTCCATCACCATTTACCCCAAATATAAATTTGTCTTTTTCATAATTTACCTCGTTCGATAAATCGTTGAACCATCGAATTATGAAAATAAATGGCTTGTCGTCAAAGTGAAATACTACAAAACTAAAATTTCGCAAGGATTGTTGGTGAAGAAACTCTACAAACTTTGGGTGAGGCGGGCGACCAAATTTAGCTTCGAACATTTGAAAGTTCATTTCTTATTCTCCATTTCTTTTCCCTGAGTTGGAAGGTAAGCAATATAACATTTTACCCTTATGACGACCGAACCGATCCGCGTACTGATTGCCGACGACGAACCCCTCGCCCGCGAGGGCATGGCGCTGCTGCTGGCGGGCGATGCCGACCTCGTCATCGTCGGCGAAGCCGGGACCGGAGAGGCGACGGTGGCCGCGATTCTCGAACTCCGGCCCGATCTGGTTTTTCTCGACATCGAAATGCCGCTGATGACCGGTTTTGAGGCGCTCGCCGCGCTCGATCCGCGGCTGATGCCGATCGTGGTGTTCGTGACGG
>JAAFHI010000538.1 GCA_013298335.1 Actinomycetota bacterium | reverse complement strand
TTCGTACCTTCGTGTCTTTGTGCCTTTGTGTTTCGTTTTTTGCCGATCCGGTTCACACAAAAATTACCTCTCGGAAAAACCACGGTGACGTCGCGCCGATAAACATCTGAAAACCGGAACTCAAGAGGACTGAACCCGTGGCTACCGAAACCGCCCGCCTTTTGCGAGATGCCGTCCATCAACATCCGCTCGTCTCCCGTCAGGGACTGCTGGAACGTCTGTTCACGACCTATTTCGACGCCTTCGTCTACAACCAGATCTGGGAAGACCCGCGCGTTGACCTCGCCGCCCTCGAACTGACCCCGGACAGCCGCGTGCTGACCATCGCCTCCGGCGGCTGCAACGTCCTGAACTACCTGGCGGTCAAGCCGGCGGCGGTCACGGCGGTCGATCTGAACCGCTACCACATCGCCCTGACCCGCCTGAAAGTCGCCGCAGCGAAGCATCTGCCCGATTACGAAACCTTTTTCCGGTTTTTCGGGAAGGCGGATGACGCGGAAAACGTCGCCGATTTCGACCGGCTGCTGGCGCCGCATCTCGACGACTGGACGCGGTCGTTCTGGGAAGGCCGGACCTTCGGCGGACGGCGGCGGATCGGCTTTTTCGCCGACAATCTCTACAACCACGCCCGCAACGGGTTCTACATGCGGTCGCTGCACACACTGGCGAGGCTCATGGGACGCGACCCCGTCCGCCTGCTCGAAACGACCGACCCGGTCGAGCGCGGAAAGCTGTTCGACGAGACCATCGCGCCTTATTTCGATCACTGGACCGTGCGCGCGCTGTCGAAACTTCCGTTCATCGTCTTCGGGCTCGGCATTCCGCCGCGCCAGTTCGAAGCCATGCGCCGGGAAACGCCGGGGGACATCCTCCGCATGTACAAAGCGCGGACCCGCCGGTTCGTCTGCGATTTTCCGATTGAGGAAAACTACTTCGCGTGGCAGGGACTGGCCCGCAAATACGACACCGAGCATCGCCGGGCGGTCCCCGAATACCTCAAGGCCGAACATTTCGACACGATCAAGGACAACATCGGGCGCGTCGCGACGCACATCACCTCGATGACCGACTACTTGCGGCTGCAAACGCGCGGAAGCTATGACCGGTTTGTCTTTCTCGACGCGCAGGACTGGATGAAGGACGACGAAATCGAGGCGCTCTGGCGCGAGATTCTCCGCGTCGCGCCGCCGAAATCGCGCATCATTTTTCGGACCGCACCGGAAACCTCGCCCGTCGAGACGGCCCTTCCGAAAAGCCTGCGGGAACGCTTCACCTATGAACGCGACCGCTCGGTCGAGCTGTTCGCCGGTGACCGCTTCGCCATCTACGGCGGATTTCATCTCTACACGGTGAAGTAGTGGCCAGTAGTCAGTAGTCAGTAGTCAGTAGTCAGTAGTCAGTAGTCAGTAGTCAGTAGTCAGTAGTCAGTGGTTGATATTCAGCTATCGCTTGTATCTATCGGAAGTCGAAATCAGGGTTCAAGTATCAGTAATTCCTTATTTGTGGTGAAAAGGTGAGCATTCCGACACGAATGCTCACCTTTTTTCTGGCTACTGACTACTGACTACTGACTGCTGGCTACTGACTACTGACTGCTGGCCACTGACTACTGGCTGCTGGCCACTGACTACAGGCCGCTGCATTGACGCACTCCGCGACTTCCCGTTATTGTCCGGTCTCCTCAGAAAAAAAGAATCATGTCCACATGAGCGCCCGGCGGCCCTTTTTCACTGGCTTCCACAGGCGTTGAACCATCCCCTACTTCCAAGTTGAGGAGACTGAACGCATGTCCAGATTGCTTCCACGTCGGAATTCGGAGGCTCAACGGAGCATCCGGAACGATGCGTCGGGCCATCGCCCCGCGTCAAACGGTCCATTCAGAGCCACGCTGATTTTCCTCGTGAGCCTGTTTCTCGGGACACTCACGGCCTACGGCCAATCGAACACCGGACAACTTCGCGGGACCGTCAAGGACCCGCAGGGCGCGGTCATTACCGGGGCGACGGTCGTCGTGACCGAACAGGCCACCGGCGGAAAACGGGAAGGCACGACCAACGAACAGGGCGACTTTCTCGTGCCGCTGCTCCCGCCCGGCAAATATCGGGTGGAAGTGAAGGCGAATGGATTCAAGAACTACACGGCGGAAAACGTTCAGGTCCTTCTCACCGACACGACCCGCGCCGAGATCACGCTCGAAGTCGGCTCGGGCGAAGGCGATGTCGTCGTGGTGTCGAGCGAGGCCCCGCTCATCCGGTCCGACTCGCCCGCGCAGGGGCGGGTGGTCGAGGAACGCTCAATCCGGCAGCTTCCCCTGCCGACCCGCAACTTCCAGCAACTGCTGTCGCTGTCGGCGGGCGCTTCGGCCAACATTTCCAACACGTCGGAAGTCGGACGCGGCGACACGGCCATCAACGGCCAGCGGACGACCAGCAACTCCGTCCTTATCAATGGGATCGACGTAAACTCGATCGGGACCGGCTCGTTTGCCAACCTCGCCGTGCCGGCCACCGACACGTTGCAGGAATTCATCGTCCAGACCAGCCAGTATGACGCCTCGGGAGGCCGCAATTCGGGCGGCGTCGTGGCGGCCATCACCAAGTCGGGCGGAAACGAATTCCACGGGAACGCCTACTACTTCCTCCGCAACGAGAGTCTCAACGCGAACAACTTCTTCCTCAAGCGAGCCGGGATTCAGCGCCAGAAGAACAACCGCAACCAGTATGGCGGGACCCTCGGCGGCCCGATCATCAAGAACCGGCTGTTTTTCTTCGGCTCGTATCAGGGCACGCGCGAAACCAACGGGACCTCGACCAACAACAGCGTCGCCTCGTTCAACGTCGCGCCCGATCTGACCGACGACCGCTCCATCACCGCCATCCGCGCGATCGCGCTGGCGCGCGCGCCGGGTTTCGCCAACTTCATCAACTCGGCGGGATACGCGACGTCGCCCCAGGTCCGGCTCCTTCAGGCGCGCTACGCCAACGGTGAATTTCTGATTCCGAGCGGGAACGGCGCGACCAGCCGCGTTCAGGTGGCCGAGTCCACCTACCGCGAGGAACAGTTCAACGCCAACGCCGACTGGCAGATCAACGACAACAACCGCGTCAACTTCAAGTACTTTTTCGCCAACAACACCGTGAAACAGGGCCTTTTCCGGCAGTTCGGCGGCGGCAACGCGCTCCAGCTTCCCGGCTACCCGGTTGACGCGATCACCAACAACCGCGTGACGTCGGCCTCGTGGACAAAAATCATCCGGCCCACGCTCATCAATGAATTCCGCTTCGGCTACAACCGGCTGATTACCGAGGGCAAGCCGACCGATCCCTTCAACGCCGCCGATTTCGGCATCACGTCGCCGGTCGGCAACCGCTTCCCCGGCCTGCCGGGCTTCACGCTCGCCGGGATGTTCTCGTTCGGACCGGCCACCACGTCCGACAGTTTCAACACGACCGAGGGTTTCAATTTCAGCGACACGCTGTCGCTCACTCTCGGCTCTCATTCGCTGAAATTCGGCGGCGAGTTCCGTCCCAACCGCCAGCGCGTGTTCTTCAACGTCGGCGCGCGCGGCCTGCTCAACTACTCCGGACAGGTCGGCCTCGGCGCGGGCGCGGGGGCATTTGGGGCGCTCGGGATTCCGGCGGGTTCGGTCAATATCGCGGCGAACTTCCGCCCCACGCTTCCCTTCACCGAACTGCTCATTTCGGGTACGGCTCCCGGCCTGTCGAGCACGGCGGGCGGCCTCACCCAGCCGTTTCTGTCGGTCATCTCGCCGGGCGGCGCGAATCGCGATTTCCGCGCCCGCGACACGACCCTC
>JAAFHI010000372.1 GCA_013298335.1 Actinomycetota bacterium | reverse complement strand
CCCGGATGGCCGGTTTCCGCAACGGCGACGCGGCGTAGCGGGGCGTGTCCGCGCTTCCCGAAGCGGTCGCCGCGCGCGGCGCGGTGGTCGAAACGCCGCCACCGGCGGAAGCGCCCATTCCACTGGAAGTCCCTGATCCGCTTGAAGTTCCAGCGCCCGCCGCGCGTGCCGGACCGTATGCCCAGCCGTGCGGTGTCGGCGCGGCAGCCGGGGCTGTGGTCGCCAACGGACTCAGGGCGGCAACCGGCGCAACAGGGGCGACGGGCGCGACCGCATCCGCCAGAGCGTTGGCGGCAAGCGGGGAAGGCGGGGTTATCGGCGTGAGCGGTGTCGGATCAATGACCGGCACGGCGGCGGCGGGGGGCGCGGGAGGGGCTGGCGGCGCTTCGGGCGCTCCGGGCGGAGCCGTCGCCGGTTTCGGCGGAGTTGGCGGCGCTTTCGGGGTCTGTGGGGCCTCTACCGGGGGTGGAATGGGAATGATCGCCCTGGAATCCTGAATCCAGTCGCGGTCCATTCCGGCGGCGGTCGAGAAGGCGATCAGCCCGAGGGCCGACACCGTCGTGATCAGCGAAAGCTTCGTTGGCGAAGAAAAGCGGTGATTCATCATCGTTGTTATCCTTTTCTGGAAGTTGGGGCCGGTGAGCATCGAGACGCCCGCGACCGGATGCGGGCCGAGACCGGCCCGGCAGACCTTGAACATCGCCGCCACGTAGGCTTCGGGCCGTCCGCCGAGCCGCGGAACCGCCTCGTCGCAGGCGAGTTCGCGTTCCTCGGACAATCGGCGGTCAACCAGCCAGATCAGCGGATGAAACCACCAGACGCAACGCAACAGGGTTTGAACCACGGCGACGAGGTTGTCGCGCCGGACGATGTGCGTCAGCTCATGCAGAAAAATTGCTTCAAGTTCTTCATCAGTAAGGAGTTGTGCAACGGAACGCGACAGCACGACCGCCGGGCGGACAATTCCCCACGCGCCGGGTTCGATGTCGGTGTCGCAGAGAATCAGCGGGACCGGGCGGAGGTGTCCGGCCCGCGCGAGCGCCCCCGCGAGGACGCGCGCCTCGCGTCCGTCCGTCACGCGCTCGCCTGAGCGGACAACGCGGGCCACCGCGTTCAACCGTTTCAACCAGAGCGCCACGAGCGCCGCGCCGCCGAAAAACCACACTCCGGCAAAAAGTAAAAACGGAAGTCGGCTCGGCTGAACCGGTTCCGGTTGAACAATGACGCTTTCGGCGACTTCGACCGTCACGGTGACGGCGGCGGGCTGGACCGGCGGTTCAGGGGAATACATCCACGCCGGATCGAAGCCGACCTGCACCGCCAGAAACGCGACGAACACCGCCGGAACGGCGAATTTCACCCCGGCGGTCGCCCAGAGTACGTAACGCAGCCGCGCCGACCGGTTGCGGAGCGCCAGACCGATGCCCCAGATCGCGAGCGTGAACAGCGTCGTCTGCCAGAAGTGATCGCGCAGAAAGGTGAACATCAGCCCTCCGAATTTGCCCTGCCCTCAAGGACAGGGCTATTTCCCTTTAAAGCCCCGTGAACGGGGCTCAGGAATTGAGGAACCTAACTTGAGCCTCGTTCACGAGGCTTGCTTTTGAATAGCCCTGTCCTTGAGGGCAGGGCGACGACCGGGCAGAACAGTTACTCGGTGTGTTCGTCGGTTTTGGGTTCGGCGGGGAGCGCCGCCATCCGTCTTTCCATGTCGCGAATGTCGGAAAGGGTCAGTTTTCCGGTGTCCACGAGGTGCGACATCAGCGGCTGGGCCGACCCTCCGAAGAGGTCGAGGAGTTCGTCGATGAGGCGGCGGTGGGCGGATTGCTGACTCACCAAAGCTTTGAAAATGAAGGCGTTGCCGATTTTTTTGGTTCGCTCGACGGCCCCTTTTTCCTCCAGCCGGGCGATGATCGTCTGGACGGTCGTGTAGGCCGGACGTTTTTCCTCGGGGAGCGATTCCTGGATTTCACGGATGGCGGCGCTGCCGCCGAGTCGCCAGAGGGCGTCCATGATTTCGAGTTCGAATTTGGTGAGACGGGGATTCGGCTTGCTCGGCACGTTCGGCTCCGATGCGATGTCGTAGTATGAATGACGAATGTAGGTATTAAGCCTACAGTTGTAGTAGATGTCAATGGGTAAATTCACAACCCTGCCGCTTCAAGAACGCGGAGCGTTCGACATATCGTGAGTCTATGGCGTGAGCCATAGGAGATTATTGAACCCGTTTGCCTTTACCGAGGCATTTTTCACAGCGGACCTTGCCGGTGCCGCTGCACTGGCCGCAGGGAACGCCGCCGTAGGCTTCCACCCGCCCCGTCCCGTTGCAGCGCGGACAGGGGACTTTTCCGTCGCCCTTGCACACCGGGCACTGATTTTCGGCCTTTTCGACCGGCGGCGGTTCGTTCCCGGTGATTTTATCGCCCAGTTTCTTGATGATTCCGCCGTTGCAGAACGCGAAACCGACGACGAACAGGGCGGCGATAACCATCAAAACACGGCGGTTCATGGCAGTTACCTGACTAGATAATTTTCAATCAAAAGAGATAACAACGGGTTCGTTGGTTGAAATTGAAATTTCACAGGCTGGGATCAGATCAGCCAGACAGTAAATTTTCCAGCCAATACTCTCGCCCCATTTCCCCGCGACATTGTCCATGCCCTGTTGGACTTCTCGTTCAAAAATCAACCACCAGTTATCCAAATCCGGGAAGAGGGTTTTGTAATAGGTTTGAAGGTGTTTGAAGTCAGGAAGTAGTTTTGAAGCGTGGCCCGGTTCAATCAGAATGTGATCCGTTTCCGAATCAAGTTGTTCCAGCAGTTCGGTTGCAATCGCCGAATTCTGGGTGTCGGCAAGATTGGAAACCAAGTCTTCCAGAATCCCTCCGATTGGGGCGCCGGATTTATCATCGCCCAAAAAATCACCGCATGAGATGTAACCCCCGCCCATGTCGATTCTCCTTTTTTGAAAAAAATCAGGTGTTTGTAACCGTCAGTCGCTGAAGCGGGCCGAACAGCATCCGTCCGGCGTCGAGAACGCGGTGGCTCGCGGCCTCGACCGCGGCGACGTTTTCGGCGGCGGTCGGACCGGAAAAGCTGACGCGCAACTGGCGTCCGTCGAGTTCGACCGCTCCGGCCCGGTCGAGCCGGTTGGCGAGATCGCTGTCGCCGAGCCGCCGCAGGGCTTCGCTCAGGAGCGACCCGGCGTGCCGCGCGAGGTATTCGGCTTCGGCGCGGATGCGTTCGGCGAGGCGTTCGCGTGCATCGGCGGGCCGGTCGGAAAAGCGGAAACAGCCGATCCAGCGCAGGGTTTCGCCGAGCGCCGCCGGACGTCCGAGCAGTTCCCGGCAGATCGCGTCGGTGACGGCAAAGACCTCGTCGTCGTTTGAAAGGCGGGCGAGTTCGGAGAAGGTGAGCCGTTCGCGGCGGTAGTCGGCCAGCAACTGCGTGAGTTCCGTGCCCGCCAGATCGGTGTCGAAACGTCTGCGGATAAAGGCTTTGAGGCTGAAAAGCGTGAGGTGCTCGGGCGTCACCGAGGATTCCTCGTCGAGTTCGCCCTTCAGCGCGTCACTCTGGCTTTTGAGGCGTTGAAAGGCGCGGTCGAGGACGCCGAGCATGTCCGCCGCCGAGTCGAAGTAGCCCCGGATACGTTCGGGAACGTCGTTTTTGTACCCCACGCTGTGTTCCAGCGCGGCCCACGCTTCCTGCATCAGCGTCCGGACCTGAATTTCGAAGGTGACGGAATCGAGGCCGGAATGCGGCGCGACGAGTTTCGGACTCAGCCGCGCAAGGTAGTGGACCGACCCGTAGCCCGACGCCTTGCGCGAAATCGTGAATCCCTCGGGCGAAATCCACGGCAGGTCGTCCCAGACGTAGGCAATCGGGCGATCCTGAAAGACGAACCCGCCGCACTCCATCAGGAAAAGATGGACCTTTTCCAGATCCTCCGGGAAGAGGCAGACGATCCGCGCGCCGACCATATCCGTAATGTTTTCAAAGGCTTCGGCGGGAGTCAGGCCCCGGTTTTGAAATTTCGCGAGGAAACTGTCGAGCGCCTTGACCCGCGTGGCGATGCGGTAGACGTTCGCGCCGCTGTGTTCGAGCAGCAGCGGACAGGCGAGTTCGTCGCGCAGGCGGACTTCCAGCATCGAGTGGAGCGGCAGGCGTTCATGGTACTGCGCGGTCAGGTGGCGCACGGCGTCCGACATCGGCGATTTCCTTGGCGGATTGGAGTTGCCAGAGTATAGCGGCGCGGTGCGTTGAGGAGTAGAGGTAGGGAAGCGGATCAGCGTCCGGGGTTGGGAACGGCGTTTTCGCGGATTTCGACCTGTTTTTCCCCCGCAAGCGTGGCGCGCAGGTCGGCGATAAAGCGTTTTTGTACTTTTGGGGGCAGTTCCGAAAGCGAATACGCGAGATCGAACTCGCCCTCCCTTCCCCAGTTGCGGCGTTCGACCGCGAGTTTCAGTTTGTGGGATTTCTCGAAGTCGGCGACGCAGCGTTCGAGTTTTTCCTGCGCCGCGCGGTTGGTCCCGCAGCAGATGCTTTCGAAAGACACCACAAGCCGGAATTTTCGACCCTTTGCGTGGGCGATGTCTCCGAAAAACAGCGGGACGGCCAGCAGACAGGTCAGCGCGGCGAACCGCGAGCGTCGGTTTTCGGCGAAGTTCATGTGAAAGTCCCTTTCCGCGAGCGCGGTTCCAGTGAAGACGGACGATGCCGGTTGAGCCGCCGCCGTCCGCCCTGCCCTCAAGGACAGGGCTATCGAATTTCAAGCCCCGTGAACGGGGCTAAAGCGTTGAAAGGACAGGGATTGAGCCTCGTTTACGAGGCTTTTTGTGAATAGCC
>JAAFHI010000631.1 GCA_013298335.1 Actinomycetota bacterium | reverse complement strand
CGGGGTCGTGTTTTATACCCGGCTTCATCCGTCCACTTTGACGTCCCGCTTTCGGGAACAGGATGTGTGTTATTTCGGGGCGTTCGATATTCGGCGGGAACTTATTGGAACACCGAGTATGGAGCATGGCTCGACATTGCTGCATTTTGCTTCCGGCTCGGGGAATCCGGAACTGGTTTGTTATCTGATTGATAAAGGATTGTCGGTGGGGGATACAGACAGCGAACGTCGCACACCGCTTCACTATGCCTTGAACCGATTTGGAAATGCCGAAACCGTACGCATTCTCCTCCAGAATGGGGCCGATCCGTTTTCAATGGATTCAATGGGCAATCGCCCAATCAGTCTGATCAAGGAAGAAGACGTGCGTTTAACGTTTGTGGAGTTGGTGAGGCCGCGTGTGTCGTGCCTTCAATAATTTCGGCATGGACATTTGCGACGATTCACTATGTTTTGCGGCCTTCAAAGGTCTCCTTTTTCTCCTCCGGCTCCTTCGCGAACCACAGCACCCAGAACAGCAGACCGCCGACGGCCAGCAGAAAAATGCCGCCGATGCCGCGCGTCCAGACCGGCGAATAGCCACGGTTGAGCGTCGAGCGTTCGGGCGCGCCGGATTTGTAGTACACCGTGGTTTTCGCCAGTTTGGGAAATGGCCTGATTGCGGCTTCCGCGTCTTCCCGGCTGGAGAATCCGTCGGGCACGGACGCGAATTGAAACTGCTTGCCGCGCACCGTTTTCCCCTCCGCCTGAAACGTGTATTCGACGAATGCCTCGTAGGTGGTCTTCCCGCCGCCGCCCTTGAGTCGCGTCGAGTGCGGGATGAGCCGCGATTCCGTGATGGTGGCTTCGGTCGCGGTCCAGGTCAGGCTGCCGAGAGCCCCGCCCGCCGCGGCGAGTTCGTCCCACACGAAGACCCCGCCGATGATGAAAAAGCAGAGAATCGGGACCGTGAACAGAAGCCGGATGAGGTTTTTGAAGATCGTTCCGATCATCCCGCTGGCCCTCCCCGGTTCGGACGTGAGGCTTCAGAGTGTTTCGATTTCGATGCGCAGGTTGTTGCGGGCCATCGCCTCATGCGTGGCGTAAAAGGCGTCCGTGAAATAGAGCCGTTCCCGTTCGAGAAACGCGGTCAGGATTTTTTTGCGTCCGGGACGGTAGAGAAACCCCGGAATGAGCCGGTATTCGCGCCGGATGGCCTGCTGGTAGGTGTAATAGGTTTCCGGTTTGGTGCCGAGAATCGCGAGATCGAAGTCGAGGAAATACTTCGCGTCGGGCGTGGCGTCGGTCCCGTCGTGGCGCTGGGTGGCGAGAATCATGGCCGCGACCGCCTGGCGGGTCGGTTCATCGACGCCGAGCGCGGCGAGGTAAAGTTCGGCGATTCGGGCGCTCTCGGTCTCGTTGTCCTTGCGCGACGGGCTATAGACGCAGTCGTGAAACCAGATGGCGAACCGGACCGCCCGCGCGTCTTCGAGCGCCGCCCGATGTTCCGCGCAGTGGCGCAGCAAGGCCGCGATATGACCGAGGTTGTGGTAGGCCCGGTGTTTTTCACTGTAGGCCTTGAACAGATTCGACCGGGCTTCGAGCGCGACCGGTTCGGGCAAACCCGCGGTCACTTCGGCCCATTCCCGCTCCAGAAACTCGCGGTCGGCGTCGGACAATGGAAAGAAGTCGGAATTCTTCATTGGCGAATGTTTGCGGACAAATTCGTCATCCGGCGACTGGCGGTATATGGTGAAAGCAGTCCGAGTGTATCCCCGATTCGGCGATTGACATAGCAGGATGGACCGAACGTGACCACACCGACGGAGAAATTCCGACACCACCTCAGCGATCTCGCCCGTCGCCAGACCGTTGCCGCCTCGCCCGAGGTCGTGACGGAACTGGCGTACTTTGACGCTTTCGCCGCTCAGGCAAAGTTCGTCAAGGTCAATGGTCTCACCCATCACTACCTCGAATTCGGCGAACCGACCGCGCCCGCCGTGCTGTTGCTGCACGGGTGGGACTGCTCGTCCTACTGGTTTCACCGGCTCGGCCCGCAACTGGCCCGTGCCGGGTATCGTGCGGTCGCCTTCGATTTTCGCGGCCACGGCTTTTCGGAAAGCGACCCGAAAGAACGCTACGAGATACCGCACCTCGCTTCCGAGGTGATCGCCGTCGCCGATGCGCTCAATATCGGGCGGTTCCATCTCGTTTCGTTTTCGCTCGGCGCGGCGGTCGCCCTGTTCGTGTCGCAGGCCGCGCCGGAGCGGGTCCGCAGCCAGATCGTGATGAACTTCGGCCTGTTCGGACACGGTTCGATGAAGGAACGCATTCTGCCGCGCCTGCTCGACACGGTGTTCAAGGGACTGCGCCGCGTGCCTTCGACGGCGATGATCTATCGCTACATTTCGGTATCGATGTGCCAGCGCGACCTCGATCCGCTTGACATCACGATGGGGTTGACCGCGCTCCATCACTGCGATCCGCGCGCCGCCTTTCTCGCCGTTGCGGACCTCGTCACCGCCGACCGGACACGCCATCTCATTGACGCCGCCGCTGGAATGACCGCGCCGCTGCTGTCGATTGTCGGCGAGTTCGACCCGATCATCCCCTTCACGGAAAGCCACCGGCTGGCCGCCCACGCGCCGAAAGGGGAAATGCACATTCTCAAACGGACCGGCCATCTGGTGATGTTCGAACGGCCCGATGAAATCGAGCGGCTCGTGGTCGCACGGCTGAATCAGTTTTCCGATCACCTGAAGATGACCGCGCGGTAATCGGTTTTCCAGAATCGAAAAGGGCATCCGGACGGGTCGTCGGGATGCCCTTTTTGACATGGCCGGGGAAACGTCTACCGATTCGGCGCTTTCGGCACCGCCGTCGGCGTGTTGGTCGTTGCCGGCGGCAGGCGACGGCGACCACGGCGCATGCCCCCGCGCCGTCCGCGGAGCTGCTCGCGCTGCTCCGGGGTCAGAACCGCATTGATTTCCTGTTTGAAGGCCGGGTTCCGGTGGTCGTGCCGGTAGCGTTTGAAGATTTCCTGAATCTGCGACCGCTGCGACTCGCTCAGGTTGAGCCGTTCGAGCTTGCGGCGCATTCCGCCGCCCCCGCCGCCGCGTCCGCCTCGGGGGAACTGGTTGGGTTGTCCGGTGACCGGCGCGACCGGGCCGGACGGCGCGGGTGTCTGGGCAAACGTCACGGTCGTGACGAGCGACGTACCGATGCAGGCAAACGCCGCGAGCGCGAGGGTGGACGTCCGGAACATTCCTTTGGGAAACATGGGTGCGAGCCTCCGAGGTGGATGGATAAATGTTGAATATCCGTGTCAGAGCCGCCCGACCTGGAAAAAGTTTTGTAATTTTCGATTTTCGATTGAAGCTTTTCTCGCCCCACCGGATTTT
>JAAFHI010000804.1 GCA_013298335.1 Actinomycetota bacterium | reverse complement strand
TCGGACGGCCTCGAAATACCGGCCTTTCTGACGCTGCCGAAAGGCGTTCCGGCCAAGGGACTGCCGCTCATCGTTTTCCCGCACGGCGGGCCGTGGGCGCGCGACGAGTGGGGCTTCGACCCTTACGCCCAGTTTCTCGCCAATCGCGGATACGCCGTTCTGCAACCCAATTTCCGTTCTTCCACTGGGTACGGCAAGAAATTCCTCAACGCCGGCAACCAAAAATGGGGCGAAACCATGCAGGACGACCTCACCTGGGGCGTCAAGTATCTGGTTTCCGAGGGCATCGTCGATCCCAAACGGGTCGGCATCATGGGCGGAAGCTACGGCGGATACGCAACGCTGGCGGGTGTGGCCTTCACCCCAGACACCTACGCGGCGGGCGTCGCCATCGTCGCCCCGTCCAACCTCATCACCCTGCTCGAATCCATCCCGCCCTACTGGGAAGCCGGACGCATCATTTTCCACACCCGGATGGGCAATCCGACCACGCCGGAAGGAAAAGCCCAGCTTCAGCGGCAATCACCGCTCTTTTCCGCCGACAAAATCAAAACGCCGCTGATGGTCGTGCAGGGCGCGAACGACCCGCGCGTCAACAAGCGCGAATCGGACCAGATCGTCATCGCGCTGCGCGACCGGGGCTTCCCCGTCGAGTACATCTGCGCGCCCGACGAGGGCCACGGTTTTGCCCGTCCGGTCAACAACATGGCGATGCTGGCGGCGGCGGAGAAATTCCTCGCGAAACACCTCAACGGTCGGTTTCAGGATTCCGCCACCGCGGAAGTTTCAAAACGCCTCGGTGAAATCACGGTTGACGTAAAAACCGTTGCACTCGCCAAACGGCCAACCGGCGCAGCCCCACCGAAACCCGAAACCGACCTCGCGCCGGTGACCATTTCCTACACCGGAACGCTGGCCGCCGGCGGGCAGAGTTATCCGCTGGAAGTCACGGTCGAAGTGAAGGACGATCCCTCCGGCTGGTCGGTCAGCGAAATTGCAAAACTCCCGATTGGAATCATTTCGGACAACGTCATCCTTCAAAAAGGAACTCTGGTGGCGAATAAACGCTCCATCCGCCAGGGCCCCGTGACGGTTGACGTGGCCTTCGACGGCTCGAAAGCCACCGGACAGATGGTCATGGGCGCGCAGAAACGCCCGATCGAGGCCGAAATCGGCGGCTCGATCTTCGCCGACGGCGCCGGCACCTATCTGGTCATCGGACGGCTTCCACTGGCCGACGGCTATTCGACCACGTTCAGAAACTTCGATCTCCAGGTCGGAAAAGCCACGTTCAAGCAGTTGAAAGTGACTGGCACCGAATCGCTCACCATCGGGGCCGGGACGTTCGAGACCTTCAAGGTCGAAATCGCCGACGAAAACGGCGCCAACAAGACCTTCGTCTGGATCGCGAAGGACACCCGCAAGCCGGTGAAAATCACCTCCGAGGGCGGCGCGGGCCCGAGCGTCTCGATCGAACTCTCGAAGTGAGTCTTGGGAGTCTTGGGAGTCTTGGGAGTCTTGGGAGTCTTGGGAGTCTTGGGAGTCTTGGGAGTCAGCGGGCGTTGATTCGGTCACGAAAACAAGTCCTTTTCCCCGCTGCGTCCACTTTTTCTTTGACTCCCAAGACTCTCAAGACACCCAAGACTCCCGAGACTTTCCTCCCTAGACTTTCTTCAGCACCAGGACCGTAATGTCGTCCGACTGTTCGGCGTCGCCCGCGTGATCGCGGACGGCTTCGAGGATTTTCTCGATGATTCGGGCGGATGGCAGGTTGGAATATTCCGTCACGAGCGCCGCCAGCCGGTCGTAGCCGTACATTTGATCCTGTTCGTCGAGCGCTTCCACCACGCCGTCGCTCGACATCACCAGAATGTCGCCCAGTTCCATGCGGACTTCGCCTTCCAGATAGCGGCTGATGCGCATGCTGCCGAGGGGCAGGCCGTTCAGATCGAGGTATTCGCTGCGGTCTTCGGCCTCGCGATAGAGGAGCGGACTCGGCAGGGCGGCGTTGGAAATCGTCAGATCGCCGGTTTCGGGATTGAACAGCGCGTAGGTCGCGGCGGCGAACATCCGAACCCGCTTCATGTCGGCGTAGAGCAACTGGTTGAGGCGTTCGAGCAGCGGCGCGCACCCGGCATCGCATTCTTCGGCTTCGCTGTGGAACGTCGTCGTCGCCACCGCCATGAACAACGCTCCGGGAACGCTTTTCCCGGAGATGTCGCCGACCATGATCCCGGTCAGTCCCTGTTTCAACTGGATGAAGTCATAGAAATCGCCCCCGACCTCACGGGCCGGAAGACTCCGCACGGCGATGTCCCAGCCGTCGAACCGGGGCGTGTGCTTCGGGAGAAAGTCGGACTGAATCCGCGCGGCAATGGCGAGTTGCTGTTCGTAGCGCTGCTCCTCGACGAACCGGTCGAGCAGGGTGGGCGCGAGTTCGGTGGTTTTCTCGGGTTCGGGCTTCTTGAAGGGCAGCACCATCACGACGCTCGGCAGCACCAGCATCAGGGTCATCAGCCACGGGGAAATCCCGAACGCCGGGACGGTCGCCCCGAGCAGGATGGCCTCGGTGAACTGCAAACTCCAGACGGCCAGCATCATCGTCCACAGGCCATGCCGTTCCATCAGGGCGACGAGCACGACCGCGACCACCGCGTTTGACAACAGGGTCGGCCACTTGAAATTGGATTCGAGGAAGATCAGGTTGGTCAGATTCGTCCAGCCGAGACCACCTCAGACGGCCATGAT
>JAAFHI010000808.1 GCA_013298335.1 Actinomycetota bacterium | reverse complement strand
CGTCGAAATAACTCGTCGAAACCGGCAGCCCCACCTTGAACGGGAATTCCTTCAAAAACTGTTCTTTCGCGGAAGCAACCGCATCAGCCTCACTCTCAAAAAGATCCTCCCGGACGACCGCCCGGCAGGAATTCGGGAAAACCTCGACCACTTTCACTGCCCTCGCCTGGCCCTCAACACAAAGATACAGCCACATATCCTTTTTGATTCCGTGCATAGCCCCGATATCGAACGTCACGGAACGGGTAAAAACCGTTTGGAATCCGGGACTGGCCTCGCCTTCATCGTCCAATTCGTCTTCCCGGAATTGTCTGACTTCAAGTTTGCCGATCTCAGAAACCGTTCCCCGTAATGGTTCGCGACGCAAATGCTCAAAGCCGCTGGGGAGATACAGGGTCAAATCGGTTTTACTGGAAATCCCGGAAATGTCATCCGCCTCGGGAGTACACAAAAGTTGATCAAAATGCTGTGGGTTTTCCTCAGAGATCTCAACACCAGCGCAAAATGCGGCGAATGCTTCAAGCCTGTTTTCAGGAATAAGGTATTCCTTTCCCATGTGCCGCACCCTTGCCATTTTCGTGGAAAAACGATCTTTGAAAAATGATTTCCCCTCTCCGTCGAGCGGATTCCCGCCTTCCGGAAAAAGTTCAATCCATTCATCAGTCATCTGGATCGAACCGAAACTGAACTCCCAAATGGCATGCTGGCAGGAACTCAGGTACACGAGTACATATCCGGATTTCGGCGATAACCAGAGCGAGCAATGGGTCGTTTCACTGCCACAGAAAAATCGTTCGGGAAAATTGCGGTTACTCCGGTTCTCATGGTTTTCGGCAAGAATTGCCTTCAACTTGACTTGAGCCTTGGAAACCGCCCCTGGCTCCACATCAAGCTCCGGAACGAGCCAAGGCTGGACATATTCGGGACCGGGAAGCGCCCACTTGCCATCCACCATTTCCGAGCGTAACGGGGCCATTTTCTCAGCATCTTCCTGAGCCAAGACCCCGACAACGGACACCACGACAAAGAGAAGAAGGAACGTCGGACGAAACAAAAATCGGCCCATGGCAACCTCCGAAAATGAACGGAAAAAGAGAAAGACGGGGAACGTTCGCACATTCCCCGTCTCCCAAACAACTGAAAGCCGTGTTCACTCAATCATTCAGAAAAGCGGCATGTTCGGGTGAGGCCAGACCCAGTCGCGCCATGTTCACGACTCGTCCGGCGTCGCCAGCCAGCAACGCCTCGACATCCAGCCACAGGCCGGGGAAAACACGACTTCGAATCACGCCCTTCGAATCGGGTTTCACGGCGGTGTACCGTCCCCGCTCGTTCAACCGAAACCAATAAAACAGACGTTCTTCGGGACACCACACGGCATATTCACGCACGCCGAACCGCTGATACAGCTTTTTCTTGAAATGCAGATCGTAGGAGGCGGAACTCGACGCGATTTCAATCACCAGTTCCGGTGCGCCCTCGACGTAATCATCCACGCTCACCCGTGAGTTGCCACCGACTTCAAAACGGAGGAACGCATCCGGCTGGACTTCGTTTTCCTCATCGAGTCTGACCGTCGCGTTATCGCCAATGTCGATTTTGGGCGTCGCCGCGAAATAGTTCCCGAGCCAGGTCATGGCAATCGCGTGAGGCCGGGCATGTTTCTTTTGTCTGACGGGTGATCCCACGTAGACGATTCCTCCAATCAATTCGGCTTTTTTCAAGAGCGGCATGGCGTCGTACCGCTGCTCAAACTGCGCCCGCGTCAACAGGTCGCCGCTTTCAAGTCGCGGAATCGTCGGAGGAATCGTCACGGTTTCAGCGGCTGAGATCGGGTTCACGGGCAAAGGTTGACGACGTGACATGGCGCGCCCCTCCTGAAGAAACGGCGGAGGCTCGCCAGCCCCCGCCAAATTGAAAACGCTGCGCGCAGGGTGCGCGCGCTCCATTAACCAGCGGCCTGCTTCGTCTGCGCGCCGGATTCGTAGCCGAGGTTCGGACGCAGCCAGCGTTCGACGTCCTCGACCGGCAGATCCTTGCGGCGGGCGTAGTCCTCGACCTGATCGCGTCCGATCTGGCCGACGGCAAAATACTTCGCCTCGGGATGCGCGAAATACAACCCGCTCACCGAACTCGCGGGCCACATCGCGCAGGATTCCGTCAGCCGGACCCCCGCGTTTTCCTCCGCGCCGAGCAACTGGAACAGCGTCCGCTTCTCGGTGTGGTCGGGTGACGCCGGATAGCCCGGCGCGGGCCGGATGCCGCGATAGCGCTCGCGAATCAGGTCCTCGCGGGTGAAGTGTTCTTCCTTCCCGTAGCCCCAGATGTCGCGCACCTTCTTGTGCATCAGTTCGGCGAACGCCTCGGCCAGCCGGTCGGCGAGCGCCTTCACCATGATCGAGTTGTAGTCGTCATGATCCTTGTCGAACTCGGCGCAGAGTTCGTCCACCCCGATGCCCGTCGTGACCGCGAAGCCGCCGACGTAATCCTTCAAACCGGTTTCAAGCGGCGCGACGAAATCCGACAGCGCGTTGTAATCCTTGCCGTCGGTCCGCTCGGCCTGCTGGCGCAGCATGTGGAACGTGGTCAGCACGTCGGTCCGCGATTCATCCGTGTAAACCCGAATGTCGTCGCCCTCGGCGTTCGCCGGGAACAGCCCGAACACACCGCGCGCCTTCAACAGTTTTTCATCAATGATGCGCTTCAAGAGCTTTTGCGCGTCGTCGTAGAGTTCCTT
>JAAFHI010001025.1 GCA_013298335.1 Actinomycetota bacterium | reverse complement strand
CAGTGGTCCAACTACCTTTCAACCTACCCTCAACCAGGTTGAAACCGCTTCGTCATCACTTTTTCCCGCGCTGTTTCGGTTTCAAACCACACCGTTCCGGTTTTGTACCTACCCCCCACTCCCCCGAAACCCGCATGGGTGCGGTTTCAAACCGCGTCGTTCCAGGTTTCAAGGGAGAGGGGAGTACCTCGAAAACCGCAACGACCCACCTTTTTTCCGGAATGCCGCGGTTTTGAAGTGGTCCGCCCCGGTTTCAAGCCACATTCGGATCGGTTGAAAGAGAGGGCGTTCGATTCTCTTTTCAATCGGATCTCGTCCGCGGATCAGGTATTCGCGACTTCGAGTTCCTTCGTCGGGACGCGCCGCCGCAGGACCAGAATCGCCGCCAGTGCGAAGACTGAGCACGAGAGGGCGATGAACTGCGAGGTCGAGAAGATCCACACCGCGCCGCGCGGGTCGTCGCGCCAGAATTCGATGACGAAGCGGATCAGGCCGTAGCCCCAGAGGTAGGCGAGGATGATCTGTCCGTGGAAGGCGCGTCGTTTGAAGAGAAAATACAGAAACACGCAGAGGACGAGCGTGGCGAGACTCTCGTAAAGCTGGGTCGGGTGAAGCGCGATGCCAAACGGGACGCCGGTCAGTTCGTGGGCCTTTTCGGTGAAGTTGACGCCGCACCACGCCGAGGTCGGTTTTCCCCAGCAGCAGCCCGCGCTGAAGCAGCCGAGGCGTCCGAAGAACTGTCCGAGGGCGATGCCGGGGGCGCAGGCGTCGGCGGTGCGGAACCAGGGAAGTTTGTACCACCGCATCAGGAAGATGCTCGCCAGCATCGCGCCGAGCAGCCCGCCGTAGAAGACGCCGCCAGAGCGCAGAAATTCAAATGAAAGCAGTTGCTTCCAGTCGGTGCGAAACGACTGCCATTCGGTAATGACGAGCAGCAGGCGCGAGCCGATGAGCGACGCGAGCAGGGAATAAAGGGTCACGTCCAGGACCGCGCCGCGGTTCATCCTGTCTTCCTGAGCAAGTTTTCCGGCGAGCATCATTCCGGTGAGGAAGCCGATGGCGAGCAGGACGCCGTAGGTATTGACCGTGAAATTGATGCCGGGGATTTTGAAAAGTTCGGGAAACATTCGGTGTTTTTACCTCGGCTGGCGATTATAGTCAGGAACGTCGAATGTCAAACGACGTTTTTCCCAACCCATTTCACTTCGCGAGCCGACCAAGATGCCGAAACGTCCCGTCATTGGAATCGTCACCCGAATCGAACCGAAAGACAACACCAACTATCTGCGCCAGGCCTATGCCCAGTCGGTGTTCGCCGCGGGGGGCACGCCGGTCCTGCTGCCGATCATTCCGGAGTCCGCCTATATTGATGCCATCGCCGATTCGCTCGACGGCATCGTCATTACCGGCAGCAACGGAGACGTGGACCCCGTCCGTTTCGGACAGGCCCCGCACCTGAACCTCGGGCCGGTATTCCCCGAGCGCGACGAAACCGATTTTCTGCTCCTCGCCGCCGCCGAAGCGCGCAACCTGCCGGTGCTCGGCATCTGTTTCGGGATGCAGATTCTGAACGTTTTTCGTGGCGGCACGCTGTTGCAGGACCTCGCCGCGCAGGTCGAGAACGTCATCCAGCACCAGCAGGGCGGATCGTTCGAGCGGTTTTCCCACAGCGTACAAATTGACCGCGACAGCCTTCTGGCGAAGCTGGCGGGCGGGGCGACCGCGCGCGTGAACAGTTTTCACCATCAGGCGGTGGATGAACTCGGTCGCGACCTGCGTCCGGTTGCCTGGGCCGCCGACAGCGTGGTCGAAGCCGTCATCGGAACCCGACCGGAGCAGTTCGTCCTCGCCGTGCAGTGGCATCCCGAACTGACGGCGGTCAAGGGCGACGCCTTTTCACAGGCCATCTTCAAGCATTTCATCGCCGAAGCAGCGCTTAGGAACGGATGAAGAAAAGGATGAAGGATGAAGGCGGAAGGATGAAAAAAAACGGCTGAATTTTGAAGAAATTAGTTGACAGGAAAAGTCTCAAACGGACCATTTCCTTCATCCTTCATCCTTCATCCTTCATCCTTCATCCTTCATCCTTCATCCTTCATCCTTCATCCTTCATCCTTCATCCTTCATCCTTCATCCTTCATCCTTCATCCTTCATCCTTCA
>JAAFHI010000910.1 GCA_013298335.1 Actinomycetota bacterium | reverse complement strand
AGACCGCCGCGACGGCTTCGACGACCGTCTTGCGGGGGGCCTTGGCAACCGGCTTGGCCGGCTGCTTGTCGAGCTTCTTCGACATTTTTTCGACCTGGGTGAGGATGCGCTTGATGTCGGCGCTGTGGGCGAGATCGAGCGTCGCGATGATGTTCAGCACTTCTTCGCGGAGGTCATCCTTGCTGATGGCGGCTTTCTTTCCGGTACGGTTCGCGAACTGAGAAATCTGGCGGACGGTGGCATCCACGAATTCCCGGACGCTCTCGGTCGCGTGCTTGACCTGCGCCGCCGGCTTTTCGCTCAGTTTTTCGAACTGTTTTTCGAGGTCCGAAAAATTCGGCATGTGCGACCAGGCCGGAAGGTTCGGGAACGACGGAAGGGCCACCGTCGGCATGGTCGGAAACGACACGTCGTTGCCCTTTTCGATGGCCTCGGCGACGAACTTGCCGAGGTCGAAGTTGCGGACATTTTCGCTCAGGAGCAACGCCGTGCCGACGCTGAACTTGAGGCTCTTCACGGCGACGTCCGACACCGCGTCGATCGGGATCATCACGCCGGAGCGCGGGACTTCGATCTTGGCCCGGCTGGTCGCCGGACGCTTGGTGGAACGGAAATTCGGGCGGCTCTTTGCCGTTGCCGTGGTTTTGCGTGTCGATTTCTGTGTAGCCATGATTGCACTCCTAAAGGGGATGATGGTGAAAACTCTCGGTTCGAACCCGCTTGGGCGGTGTTACTTCGCGGTGGTCCGGACGCGTTTGCGCGCCGGCGCTTCCTCCGCGGTTGCGGAAATCTGGTTGCCGTTGCGGATGGTGGCCGTCACGCCCATCTGGCGTTCGAGGGTGGCGATCCGCTGTTGCAGGCGATTGAAATCGGCGCGGGTCGGAAGATCCATCTCGGCCAGCCGGGCGGCCACGCACTGCTCGACGAACGCCTCGATGACGGAACGGAGCGCGGGGGCGATGTCTTCGGCGTCGGGCGACTTCCCGTTGGCGTTGGGGCGGACGGCGTCGCGGAGAATCTTGCCGATGCGTTCGAACTGGCGGTCGATCTGCTGGACCGTGTCGAAGCCGGCGGTGAAGGTTTTGCGGACGTAGCCGTAGAGCATGTCGCTCGGATGCTGGATGAACGAGATCAGCGCGTTGCGGGAGATGCCTTCGCTCGGCTGCTGGACCGTCGCGGCGACGACCTTCGAGAGCACCTGTTCGGTGATGTCGTTGCCGCTGGTCTTGTCGATCACCTGGACATCCTCGCCGGCCTGGATGAACCCACCGATTTCGTCGAGCGTGATATAGCGGCGTTCGGAGACGTCATACAGCTTGCGATTGGCGTAGCGTTTAATGTGGCGAGGCATGGCGACTTACGACCTTTCCTGAAGTGGTGTTTTCAATGCCAAATTAACGCGCTGCGTTACCGAACGCAAGCACTTTTTTTACGCAGTGCGTCAAGAGCGGTCAAAAACCGCGTTTTTTCAGGTTGAAACCATTGAAACGATTGGGATTGCCCGGTTCAGGCGGCGGACCGGCGCGCCGTCACTTCGAGCAGATGAGGACCTGCGCGGGCGGGAAGTTGCGGAGCGTCCGCTTGACGCGGATGTGGCGGAACCGCCGGGCCAGCTCGTGGTGGACTTCCTTGCCGAGCGGGGTCATGGCCGAGTGGATGTACTGAAACATCACGAATTTGCCGTGCGGGGGCATGGCGGCGGCGACCGCGTCGAGGACGCGCTCGCAGATCGGGCGGGGAAGCCACGAGAGCGGCAGGCCGCAGAAGATCGCATCCGGTCCCGCGCCGTGTTCCGCGACGTACCGTTCGAGATTCTCGGCGCTGTCGCACACCACCTCGACCCCGGACAGGTGACGGTTCAGGAATTCGACGAGTTCGGGATTGCGTTCGATGGCGAGAAACCGCGTCTCCGGCGACAGGCGGCTGAGAATCGTCCGGGTGAACGGCCCCGTGCCCGGCCCGAGTTCGACGACGAAGGACGTGCGTTCGAGATCGACGTCCGCGACCATCAGTTGGGCGAGGTAGCGCGAACTGGGAATCACCGATCCGGTTTGCAGCGGGTAGCGAAGGAACGATTTCCAGAAGATCGCGGTGGGGGTTTGCATGACGTTCGGAAGGGACGGTTTCGAAGGGTTCGGTCGGGGCATCCTAGTCGCGGGACGGGGGCAAGTAAAGTTTTGGCTCTGCTTTCCGGTTTGGTACGCCGACGGTTTCGCGCCGGTTTGGAAACCGGCGCGGTCCGATCGGGCGCGGGCAACACGCGGGAGTTTCCTTGAGTCGAACCCCCGAAAGCGTTCCGAACTGTCCGATTTTTACTTCCGCTCGCGAGGTCGGATGTATATGGTTCGGGTTTCGCGATTCAAAAAATCGTTCCTGAAAGAGGATTACGCACGATGAGAGTCGGTTTTTTTCGGCAGACCGGGACCAT
>JAAFHI010000118.1 GCA_013298335.1 Actinomycetota bacterium | reverse complement strand
GCCAAGCGTCGCGGTGGTCGCCGTGACGCCCGTCGCGGTTGGCGAAGTCACCGCCGGAGCCAACAGGGTATTCTGAACCGACGCCGTAAACCGTCTGATTTCGGTTGCCCCGCAGGTGTCGGTCGCGCGGATTTCAATGACATAGCTGCCTTGCGTTGTTCCAGCGGTTGTCGTCACTGAAACGACACCGGTTGTCTGGTTTATCGAGACCGTGCCCCCGCCGGGCAAGGTTGTTGGCGTCACGGTCAATCCGACGAAGTTGTTGTTCGCATCCGCTGGCCCTGCGCTTGGGGTGGCGTTCACGGAGTTGCCGGTGATGATCAATTGATCCGTGTACGCTCCAAGCGTCGGGACGGAGTTGGCGCCGACCAGAACGTTGACGAAGGCCGACGACATGCTGCCCTGAATGTCGGTTACGGTGAGCAGCACAGGATAGGTCTTGTCTCCGCTCGTGGGCGCGACCAGCGTGCAGGCCGCGGTGGCGGTCAGGCTGACGGTGCCGTTCGAGTTGGCGACCGAGACGGCGAGTTCCGGCGGCGCCTGAGAAACGCTCACCGAGAGCGCATTGATGTCGGCACTGGGGTTGCTGAGCGTGGCGACCGCGACGGTCGAGGTCGGCGAGCCTTGCCGCGTGGTGAGCGAGCCGGTAACGGTGATGTTCGGTGCGCCGTTCGTCGCGTCGGTGATGGTGAAGTTCGCGTCGGAAACGTCGAAGAAGATGTTGCCGATGGCTTCGACGCGCACCCGCGCCTGAGTGGTCGGGGGCGTGTCGGCTGGAATGGTCACGTTCGCGTTGCCGTTGTTCGGAGCGATCGCGGCCAGTACGACCGGATAGGTGTAGCCGCCGTCAAGCGACAGCGTGATTCGGACTTCGGCCGTGCTGACCGGTGCGAGGGTGGTGTTGGCCACGTTCCAGGTGACGACCTGATTGGAGCCGGCGGCCCACGAGACGGCCGTGTTCGGCGCGGTCACGTTGAAGGGGCCCGCCGTGTTGGTGACGGTCAGCGTCGAGGTGGCCTCATTCGTCCCGCCGCCGCCCGCACGGTTGTCGCGGACGGTTACGCGGAAGTTGAGCGTGCGGCTCGTCGTCGGAAGCAGTTCGCCCGTGTAAAAGTTGGGCGTGGTCGTGCCGGGCAGCGGCGCGTTGGCCGGCACGGCGTTGGCGTTGTTGAGGATGTAGCGAAGGCTCGGGAACGTCCGCGACGGGCTGGTGACCGGGTCGGCGGGACGGAACAACGGGTTCGTCGTGGTGTCGGTCAGCGTGCCGCTGCTGGTCGAGCCACCGAGGTCGAATTGTTCCCAGAGATAGGTGATCGGATCGTTGTCGGGGTCGCTGCCCGACGCCGTGAGCGTGAACGGCGTGTTGGCCGGAATCGTGAAGGCCGCCGTCGTGGAGACGGTCGGCGGGTTGTTCCCGGTCGAACTCGTCGCGGCGCAGCCGGACGCGACGAAGTTCAGAATCCGCGTCAGACTGTCGCGGTGGAAGTAGTCGTCGCTGTTCCGCTGGAGGTTCTCGATGCCGCAGATCCCGGCGTAAGCCATGATCGTCGTGCCGCTTCCGGTTTCATAGGCAGCGGTCGACGAGCGGTTGCCGCTGCAACTGCTCGCCGTGCTGTTGAAGGTGTGCGGGCAGTTGAACTGGTGACCCATTTCGTGCGCGACGTAATCCACGTCGTACGCGTCGCCGACTGGCGCGCCGGAACCCGTGACGCCGCGGGCCTTGTTGTTGGTCGAGCAGACCGAGCCGAGCGAGGCAATGCCGCCCCCGCCCGTGCTGAAGACGTGGCCGATGTCGTAGTTGGCGCCGCCGATGACGTTGGTGAGGTTCGTCTGGTTCTCGCCGAGCAGCGTCGATCCGTTGTTGTTGGTGTAGGGGTCGGTCGCGGGGTTGGTGTAAATGACCAGGTCGGTATTCGCGACGAGCACCATCCGGACGCCGACTTCGCGTTCGTAGATGCCGTTGACCCGGTTGATGGTGGTGACGACGCCCGCGAGGCCGTCGGCGACCGTACCGCCCTGAAACTGCGTATATTCGCCGGTCGCCGCGAGGGCCAGCCGGAAGGTGCGCAGGGTGGGTCCGGAGGAAATGTTCCGAACGGGACCGTCGTCCGGCGTCCCCTTCTTGTCGCTGGCGGCGGCCAGATCGGCGGCTTCATCGTCATTGAAATGACAGACGAAATCGTTGGCTTCCTTGAGGTAGTCGCGCTTGGCGTAGGAGATGTAGTTGTCCTGATCGCCCGGCTGGAACGGGTCGATGTAGACCGTGCCGTTGGCCGAGAGAATCTGGGCGTGGAATCCCTTCTGCGTCATGTCGAACCGCATGGTCGCGGTCGGGTCGTCAATGCCTTGTCCGAGATAGGTGCGGAGGTTCGGATACTTCGCCGCGAGTTTCGGATCCATGATGGCCGATTCGACGATGCGGAAGCGGTTGAACCGTCCGTCGGGCATCGGAACCGAAAGCGTCGTCCCGCTGTTGCGGGCCGCCACGGTGGATTCCGAGGGCGCCGTTGCGAGCAGCGTTTCCATCTGGTTCCGATTGAGGGCCAGCGTGCGATAGGCCTGCGGAACGATCCGTCGCGTGGCCCGGTACTGAATTGATCCCTCGGAGACGTCGCTCCAGAGATCGTTTTTCGGAATGTCGGTCTGGGTGATGGAAGAACGGGTGACGCGAACGGATGATTTCGGTGACGTTTTGGACGATTTCGAATCCGAACTGACGGACTTGACGCCCCACGTTCCCGCAATCAGGGCGGCGCAAACGGCCCCGAGCGCGAGCGGACGAAGGTATTTCTGCATGCAGGATCCTCACAAGGGAAGTAGTCGAAATTCATTCGGGCAAAACACCCCGGATGCGGGGGCCTCCGGCTGGGTCCAACCGCGCCGACAGGTCACCGTCTCACAAGGGGACGGGGCTTCGGAGTGCTCCGGTGGTTGCGTGGATGAATCGCTCGAAAAAATGGAATCGGCCAAGTGTATGGATTCCACTCTCATTCGTCCACTTTTTCCGACGTATGCGGCTTTTTTCCAGCCCTGCAAAGGCGCGGCTGGAACGTGCGCGGGAATAGGCTCGGCAATATCAGTCCACGAGAAATTGGTGACGTTTGTTTTTCACCACTGAGGCACGGAGGTCACACAGAGGACCACTGAGTTTTTCTTTTCTCTGTGGAACTCTGTGACTCCTCCGTGTCTCCGTGGTGAAAAAATCCCTGGATTCATTCAGGTTGCGATTTTGACCCATTAAAGATGACGTGGGCCCGCACTCCACGACCCCGAGGGAGTTTTGGGAAGGGTGGTGAGGGCACATCCGTTTGAAAGTCGTTCTTTAAAGGAGTGAAAGAATGGGCTCAGGCGGATTCAGGAACCGGTCGGGCGAAACACGTCATTAGTCGGACAGTTTTCGTGACCGGTCGGGCAGTACACGTCACTGGTCGGAGAGTTTTAGTGACCGGTCGGGTGGTACATGTCACTGGTCGGACGGATTTTGTGACCAGTCGGGTGGTACACGTCACTGGTCGGAGAGTTTTTTTGACCAGTCGGGTGGTACACGTCACCGGTCGGACGGATTTTGTGACCAGTCGGGCAGTACACGTCACTGGTCGGACAGTTTTCATGACTCGTCGAACGGTTTTTTCATCGACTGAATGAGTTTGGACAGTTTCAGGAAATTGATTTCCCCAGGTATCTGCCGCGATGAGACGGTCTGTTTCCGAATCACCCTTTCCGTTTGGGCAAAGCGAACGGCGGCTGGCTGAACAGGGACGAAAAAAGACCGCCTTTTCGGGCGGTCTTCGAAAGATCGTTCACGTTGAAATCACCAGTGCGTCATTCCCAGTGACTCGGCTTTCGTTTGAGAAAGGTTTTTTCTTCTTCATTGGCGAACTTTCCGGTCAGCCCGCGGGCGGTGATGGTGCCGTGATAGGTCCCGTAACTTTTATCGAGTTCGGAGCCGGCCGGGAATGAAAACTCGATGTCATTTCCGGTGACCTTGACCGGAACGAGAACCGGGTCGGTCGGGACGCCCTGGGCAATCTGGACGGTCGCCATGTAGGGGCTGCTCTGGGCCAGCATGATGAAAATCTCCGTGCCGCCGATATCGCCGCTGATCTCGCCGTATCTCAAGTCGCTGTAGATTCCCGTGATTTGAGCCGGCACGGGTTTGGCCGGGGCCCGTTTTTTCTGCGGTTTGGCGAGCGTCGTCCCCGGGATGAGCGGAAACAGGAGCGTGACCAGAGCGATGAGGAGCGCGAGCTTGGAAAGGTGTCTCATGGGGTACCTTTGTTTGAATGGCTGCACATCAGGCGGGCTGGCTCGTGATGCCGGATGATGACTGGGGGGAAAGAATGATCCTCGGGAACCGGGACCATTCTTTCCGATGCCCGGATCAGGCGTTCAGCTTGGCGTCGAGCGTGATGGTGGCGTTGAGGACCTTCGACACCGGGCAGCCGGTTTTGGCGTTGTTGGTCGCCGTTTCGAAGGCCGCCGGGTCGCAGCCCGGAATGGTCGCGGTCAGATCGAGGTGAACGGCCGTGATGGTCCAGCCGGTGTCGAGCTTTTCCATCGTCAGCGACGCCTTGGTTTCGAGCTTTTCGGCGGTGATGCCGGCCGCGCCGAGCTGGCCGGAGAGGGCCATCGTGAAGCAGCCCGCGTGGGCCGCGGCGATGAGTTCTTCGGGGTTCGTTCCGATGCCGTCTTCGAAGCGGGTACCGAACGAGTACTGGGTTTCGTTGAGAACGCCGCTCTGGGAAGTGAGCGCGCCCTTGCCGTCTTTCAAACCGCCGCTCCAGACGGCGGATGCAGTGCGTTTCATAATGTCTCCTGAATATTTTAAAAATGACCGAATATTTTTGGTCGCGGCTATCATTCCCCATCACCGGCGCGGCGTCCACCCCTGACGGATTCGGAAAAATAATGTATCTGGCTGAACTTTTTCTCGGATGAGTGTAATGGTTTGAACTTTCCGTTCTTTCCTGTTACCAAGCCGGAAAAATCACCACTGAATGAAGCTTTTGCCTGTTCGGAAATCAGGTCCGTTCGGTTTTGAGAAAGGCCCTGCCCGTCGATTTTTGCCGGTGGTGGTTGGCAATATCCACCCTGAAAGAGTCGGCTGACGCGGCTCTCGATCACTCTTCGGTTTCTTCAGGAGACGCAACGATGAAAAATTCCTCCACCTTGACAAAACTGTTCCGGCTGGCCTGTTTCGCGCTGCTGGCAGTCGGAATCTTCGGTCTGGCCTCGGCCCCGCTCGCCCGTCCGGCGCAGGCCCAGGCGGGCAAGCCGAAGCCTGTTTCCGAATTGAATCTGTTGAAACAGCAGGCCGCGGCCATCAAGCGGGCGGCGGGCGGTTACAAGAAGATGAGCGCCGCGCAACGGGCCGAATACGATTCGTTGATGGCCCGCATCCGGAGCATCAGCCCGGTTCGGCCCCGTGTCGGCAGGAATCTCCCCACGACGTTCAACGGAACGCTCGCCGGGACCGAGCCGACCTTCAACCGGCCCGATTCGGGGTCCATTGCCGGATCCTGCTCGCTCTTCGGGAATATCGTGAATTACACCACGTTCCAGTTTACGCCCGACTGCGTGAATCAGGGCGTGGCCATCAGCTTCGAATCGAGCGAAGGCGGCAGTTTTTCGCCGTCCGGAGAAGACACCTTTCTGTGCCTGTATGGTCCGGGCGGGTTCAATCCGGCGGACCCCTGCGCCAATCTGGTCGCGACCGATGACGACGGCGGAACCGGGTTTCTGTCGCGTATCGTGACCCCCCAGCTCGACCCCGGGACCTACACCATCGTCGTCACTTCCTTCGGCTCAGGTAACAACTTTCCGTGGACCTTCACCCTCGGCGTCGTCTGTGACTCCGGTCTGCTGCCGAACATCAACAGTTCCATGAGTTGGGGCGTCACCGGCGCGACCGCCGGACTGACCCCGACCTGCGCGGGGTACGCCGACGACGTGACCGTGACCGGAATCCTGACCAACACCAGCCAGACGAATTTCGTCAATATCTCCTATCAGGTCATACAGTTGCAGATCCCGGGCGACAACGGCGTGTTTCGCCTCGTGACCGCCGCCGATTTCAGTAACTGTACGGGGGGCCGGGTCGCCTCGCAGCAACTGGGGACGGAAGCGTTGCCGGCGGGACAGAGTACGACGCCGACCTTCCGCATCACTCGCCCGGTGGCGTCGCGATTCCTGTTTTTCTTCAGTGTGATCGGTGACGTGATCGTCCCCGAACGGGTCGGAATGAGGACCCGTCGCACGATTGGCGAACCTATCGGAGTGGAAGTGACGACCGGCAAGGACGGCAAGCTGACCGCGCGGACGCTTTCAGGTCAGGAAACCAAGGGGTTGATGGCTTCCGTTCAGAAGTAAATCGGGTGAATCAGCGCCCATAAACAACGCCCCGGACGGTTGGTTCAATCGTCCGGGGCGTTGGCTGAACCGACCGGGTGAGTCGGTACAAAACTTCCGGAAAGCGTCACTGTTCGGGCCGGTCCTCGCCCTGCCCTCAAGGACAGGGCTATTCAAAAACAAGCCTCGTGAACGAGGCTCAAATTGGTTTTCCTGATTTCTGAGCCCCGTTCACGGGGCTTCCAAAAAGGGGAATAGCCCTGTCCTTGAGGGCAGGGCAAACGGCGGCGGCTAAAAAAGTTACTGTCCCGCGCCGTCGCCGAGCAGCTTCTTGAGTTCGGCCTGAAGGTTTTTCGGGAAGGGGTTGTTGCCCCACTGTTTCCCGTAACCCTGAATCCCGATTTCCTTCATCATCTTCTGCGTCGCGGCCAGCACGGCCCCGCCGAACGACCGCGAGGCGGTGTCGGCATCAAAAATGATTCTTCCGCTTTCGTCGGCTGAATCGGCGGTCAATTCCTTGAAATACAGAACCTTGATGTTGATGTGCTGATCGTCGAGGGCGGTGAGGACCCACCGGTATTCGCCGGGTTCCTCGGAAAAGGAAGCGTGGGTGACTTTTTCGCCACGCAGGATGCCCACGATGGATTCGAGCAGGCTTTCCAGGGCATTGCTCAGGGAAGACGCGGTCAAAACAACCGAGTTTTTGCCGATTTCGAGCGCGCATTCGGCCCAGCCGGGACCGGTCAGCGTGTAGGTGAATTGAACCGCCATGAAAGCTTCCGTTCTTTTCGTGATCGGGTTGTCAAATTTCAGGGAAGCCGCCCGGAAACGATATTTCGGACACTTCCAACCGGGTTTTTGGTGAACATGGGTTGTTTGGCAAGCCGATGTTCGTGGCACACTGTAGCCCGCCGGTCCGAACTTTCCAAATTCGAGCCTCGGAAAAAGTTCAAAAAAATTCAGTTTTCATCACAATTCGGAAAAAACGTTACCTTGGAAACCGCCCTCGAAATGCGTCGGGTCAGCCTTCGGTACGGAACGACCACCGTTCTGGACGACCTGAGCCTGTGCGTTCGGAAGGGCGAGGTGCTGATTCTTCTGGGCGAGTCGGGAAGCGGGAAAACCACGACGCTGAAACTCGTCAACCGGCTGCTCGAACCGACCGGCGGGGAAGTCATGGTGGAAGGGAAGCTCGCCCTTGACTGGGACCCGATCCGGTTGCGGCGGCGCATCGGGTACGTTGTGCAGGACGCCGGGCTTTTCCCGCACTACACCGTGGCCCGTAACGTCGGTCTGGTCCCGACGCTCGAAAACTGGGGGGAATCCCGAAAAACGGCGCGGATTCGCGAGATGCTCGACCTCGTCGGGCTGGCCCCGGAGAAATACCTCGACCGGTTTCCTTCCGAACTGTCGGGCGGCGAACGCCAGCGCGTGGGCGTGGCGCGGGCGCTCGCGGGCGACCCGCCCCTGC
>JAAFHI010000627.1 GCA_013298335.1 Actinomycetota bacterium | reverse complement strand
AGTCAATCGAATCCACCCGAATCGTCGGTCCGCCCTGCCCGAACTGGACGATGACCCCGACGCCGAGTTGCACCGGCTGGGTCATCCGGACGTTGTTGACGAACGTACCGTAGGTGCTTTGCAGGTCCGTCAGGACGAGCATGTCGTTGCGGGCGCTGACTTCCGCATGGCGACGCGAGACGCCCCGGTCGTTTTCGGGGAAAGCGACCCGGCACTGCGACGGGTCCCGTCCGACGAAGAAGGTCGGTTCCGAGACTTCCACGCGCTGACCCGCCTGGGCCCCGCTGAGATGGGTGAAAACGAGTTTCATGGCCGTGTTTCGAACCGAGAGTATCCGATTGTCTATTCAATCGACTTCAGGGCGAATTCAAAATAGGTCTTCAATCCGAACTCGCCGAAAAAGATTGCCAAAAGGGTCGCGATGCCGAGGAGGACCCCGAACGGAATCGCGGTCTGCATCGCCTGTTTCCCCTGGGTCAGAACTTTGGGAATGGCGACGAGGCCACCGAGCAGCGAGGCCGTGACCAGCACCAGAAACGTCACGCCGCCGCCGAGAAAGGCCCCGACGAAGAGCATCATCTTGACGTCGCCAAGCCCCATGCCTTCGAGATTGCCGGACCTGATCACGTCGCCGACTTCGAGTTTTCCGTTTTCGTAGGCGACGCCTTCCGGCGCGCCGGTGACCGTCAGCCCGGCTTCCGAGCCTTCGACCGTCAGCCCGGAGAGCACGGTCATTTTCAACTCGTCGGACCCGCCGTCCGGCGGATGGAAGTCGGCTTCGGCGAGTTCTTCGGCGGTGAGCTGTTCGAGGTCGCCGCCAACCACGAAAACCGCCAGACTTTCCTCGCCGCGTACGATTTTCAGCCGCGCCAGCGTGCCGAGGACGCACCGGTTGCGCAGGAAATCCGCGAGGTCGGCGGGGGTACGGATGCGAAATGAACGGAACCGGAAATAGGCCACCCCGATGAGCCAGAGGGAACCGCCGCCGATGACCGCGCCCGCGATGGTGTTGATGAGCGAGCCGGCGATTCCGGTTTGGGGAATCCGCCGCATCGTCGCGCCTTCCACCAGCAGACTCAGCCAGTTCATTCCGATCAGATTGTGATCGACGCACCGCAGCAGCACCGCCGCGGCCAGACCGGGAAGGGTGATGGCGTCCGGCAGAATCTGTTCGTTGAAATCCGTGAAAATCAATGCCACCAGGGCCGAAATGAAGACCAGGACGGCGGGAAGCTGCCAGCCGATGTGAAATCGGTATACCGCCGCGACGAAAAGGAGCCCGGTCAGAAATTCCACCAGCGGGTATTGCCAGGAAATGGTTTTCCCGCATTTGCGACACTTCCCCCTGAGCAGGATGAAGCTCAAAACCGGGATGTTGTCGTAGCCCGCAATCGTGGTTTTGCAGGACGGGCAGAAGGAACGGGCCGGACTCGCCACCGACCCACCGTTCGGCAGACGGTAGATGACGACGTTGAGAAAGCTGCCGATGCAGCACCCGACGATGAACGCGAACGTGGCCCAGAACCACAACGGGACGAAATTGTTCAGGTCGGACAAAAAGGAAGGCATGGCGCAATTTCGAAGGGCGTCCGAACGCGCAAGGGAATCCCCTTTCGGCGGGGTGTTGATCCCGGTCTGCGTTCGTTCGGTGTTGAGTTTGATTCGAGACGCTTTTATGCCGAAACCGTTCGAAAAACAAGCCTGCCCGTCTGGGTGCGTTCAAACGGATTTGAACACAAAGACACGAAGGCACAAAGAAAATGGAAGGGGAATTCTTTGTGTCTTCGTGCCTTTGTGCCTTCGTGTTTTTTCCGGGATGGTTCAGGACCGGAAGATGATGTCTTCGCGATTGAAGAGCGCCACGCAGATGACCAGCGCGGTTGCGGCGTAGACCGTCGATGAACCCAGCGCCAGCGCCAGAAAGACCGGATCGGTGACGTTGGTCATGACCTGTTTGATGACGAGGGCGCAATTGAGAATTGGAACGAGGCTCAATCCGAGCGGGCTTTCGGCCCCGAGCGCGAACGACATCATGGCCGGAAGAATCACCACGATCATGAAGGGCAGTACGTATGCCTGGGCTTCCTTCTGGTTCCGCGCGAAAGCCGAAACGACCAGCAGGAGCGACGAGGTCAGCAGGGTGAGCGGAATGACCATCAGGGCCATGATCGCAACCGACCCGTAGGAAATGGCAATTTTCCCATTCAGCCCGCCGCCCAGGTAACGCAATCCGAAACCGAACGAGCCGACGATGCCGATGATGGAAAAGAGGGCCGAAAGTACGCTGACAGTCTCGATTGTGAGGACTTTCCCGAGGATGATTTCGGTCCGGGACGCAGGCGATACGAGGAGCGTTTCCATTGTTCCTCGTTCCTTCTCCCCCGCGCCGAGGTCAAACGCGCTGGTCATGCCGCCGAAAGCCCCGGTCAGCACGATGATGTAGGGAAGAAAAGTGCCGAGAATCAACCCTCCGACCGACTTTTCGGAGGCCACGCTATGGGTTTCGACTTCGGTCGGCCTCAAAAGTGTTTCGCTCAGACCCCGTTTGGTGAGCCGTTCCGTCAGTGTTTTCTGATTGAACTGTTTCAGGACATCCTGGATACGTTTGACGGCGGTGCCGGATTTTTCATTCGAAGGGTCGTAGAAGGCTTCGAGTTTGATCGTTTCGCCACGTTCGAGTTGGCCTTTCGCGCCATCCGGTACGATGAGCGCCGCGCGGAATACCCTTTTTTGTATTCCGGCTTTGGCGGCTTCGATATTCGCGACTTCCTCGATCCGAATCGTCGGATCACCGTGGAAGGCGGCGTTGAAAATGTCGGCTTCGGGACTTTTGACGACCGCGACGGTGAGGGTTTCAGCTTTGTCCTGCGCGGATTTCTGGCTGAAGAAATACCCCATGACCAGAAACAGCAGGGGCGTGATGAGCAGTGGGGAAATAAACACGCCGAAGAGGACGCGCTTGTCGCGCAGCGTCTCGCGCATTTCCTTGCGATAGACGACGAAAATCCGGCTGGCATTGGCCCGCTTGGAGGTTTGGTTACTCATCTTCTTCTACTCCGACAAGTTTCAGGAAAACCGATTCGAGATGGTGACGGCCGGTGCGTTCGCGCAGTTCCTCGACCGTGCCTTCGCCGACGAGGCGTCCGCCGTGAATGACCCCGATCCGGTCACAGAGCCGTTCGGCCTCGCTCATGATGTGGGTCGAGAAAATGACCGTCCGACCCTGTTCGCGACAGCGGCGAATGAAGGCGATGATCGTCCGCGAGGTCATAACGTCGAGGCCGGTGGTCGGCTCGTCGAAAATCATGACCGCCGGTTCATGGACGATTGACCGGGCGATGGACGTCCGCTGTTTCTGACCGGTCGAAAGCTTGTCGCACCGGGCTTTCGCGAACTC
>JAAFHI010000369.1 GCA_013298335.1 Actinomycetota bacterium | reverse complement strand
ATCGTTCATCGTTCATCGTTCATCGTTCATCGTTCATCGTTCATCGTTCAGGCAACCTGCCGTCCGTCGAACAGCCGCACGATGCGGGCGGTTTTCTCCGCCTGCCGCTGGTCGTGGGTGACCATGACGATGGTGGTTTTTTCGGCCCGGTTGAGTTCGGCGAGGACGTCCATGATTTCGTCGCCCATCTGGCTGTCGAGATTGCCGGTCGGTTCGTCGGCGAGCAGGATGCGGGGATTGCCGACGATGGCGCGGGCGATGGCGACGCGCTGCTGCTGTCCGCCGGAAAGCTGCGAGGGGAAGTGGTGAACCCGCGCGTTGAGGCCGACCTGTTCGAGGGCGGCGAGCGCGCGGCGGCGGCGTTCGGAACCGGACATTTTCCGGTAGAGCAGGGGAACTTCGACGTTGTCGAGTACGCTCAGGTCGGGGACGAGGTGAAATGTCTGGAAGATGAAGCCGATGACTTCGTTTCTGACTTTCGCGAGGTACTTGTCGCGGTAGGACGTAATCGCCTGCCGGTCGAGCGCGACCGCGCCGCCGCTCGGCGCGTCGAGCAGGCCGATCACGTTGAGCAGCGTGCTTTTGCCCGATCCCGACGGCCCCATAATCGAAATGAACTCGCCCTCGGCGACCGAGAGATTGATTTTCGAAAGGGCGACGGTTTCGATTTTGTCGGCCTGATAGACCTTTTCAACGTCCTTGAGTTCGATCATCGGCGTGTTGCCATCGTGTTGGACAGTCATCGGGTTCCCTCGTTTGTGTGTCGGATGAAGCGTCGAGTGGCGCAATCCAGGTTATGGGAGAATCTGGGAAGTCGTTTGAAAACAGGGGTTTTGAAACTCTCCACTCTCAATTCTCAATTCTCAATTACTTCAACGTGATTTCCGCGAGATGTTGAAACTCGGTCATGTCGGAGACGATGACTTCGTCGCCCTCGGACAGCCCGCTGACGATTTCCAGTTCGTCGAAACTTGAAATGCCGAGTCTGACGGAGCGTTTGACGGCCCGGTCGCCATTTACGACAAACACGTCGCGGACGCCCTGCGCGTTGGCGAACGGCCCTTTTTTGATTCGCAGCGCCGTTTCCCGCCGTTCGACCGACAGCAGCACGTCCACCCGCAGGTTCGAGCGCAGCAGGTCGGCGGGTTGTTCGCGCAGGGCGACCCGGACGGTGATGACGCCGTTGACGATGGTCGGGTCAATGACCGAAATCGCGCCCTTGATGAGTCGTTCGTTGATTTTGATGGTGACCGGCATCCCGGTCGTGAGGCGACCGGCGTGGACGTCGGACACGGTGGCGTCCACGCGGAACGAGCGCAGGTCGGCAATCCGGGCGAGGACCGCGCCTTTGGCGATCGTCGCGCCTTCCTCCGGGACGACAAAGGTCAGGACGCCGTCGCGGTCGGCCTTCGTCGTGGCGAGTTCGAGTTGCCGCGCGGCTTCCTCGCGTTCCTTGACGAGCGTTTTCATTTCAAGGGCGAGTCCCTCGACCTGCGTGTCGGTGGATTTCCGGGCCGTCGCAATCGCGGCCTCGATCTGGCGGAGTTCCGAGGCGGCTTTCTGCTCGGCCAGTTCCGCTTCGCCGAGCTTTTCCTTTGAAAGCAGACCCGATTCGAACAGCGCCGTTTGTCGCAAAGTATTGGCCTTGAACGATTTGTAGTCGAGCGTCTTGACTTCCGCCTGGCCGCGCAGGCCGTTGAGCGTCGTTTCGAGGTCGAGTTTCGCCTTGAGCTGCTGATTCCGCTTGAGGTCGATCTGCTGGTCCACGCGGTTGAGCGCCAGTTCCGACTGGCTCACGTCGAGGGTGAGAATCGGCTCGCCCTTCACGACCGGGGCCCCGGCGCGTTTGAGGATTTTCAGAATCCGGGCGTCAATCGGGCTGGAAAGGACCTGTTCGACTTCAGGGACGACCGTCCCGGAGGCGGTGATGACGGATTCAATCGGGCCGGAGGTGACGCGCGCGGTCCGGATGCGCGTCCGGGCGAGCGTCGGCTTGATGAATCTCGGGAGGAAAAACAGGCCCGCCGCGAGGAGAAGTCCGACGGCGGCCACGGCCAGGATGCGTCGCAGGATGCGCGCCCGCAGTACGGATGTTTCGATGGTTCGGTCCATAGGTTCCTCCGGTCATCGGTAAGACAATTCCCGTGCCGGAGTTCTGGTCACCTAAAGTATTGAAAATAAAGGAAAATTTTTCTCCCGTTCCAGGATTTCCGTACAAAAACGGACGCGGGGTGTCCGCTTCCGGACACCCCGCGTCACTTTTAGCCAGTAGTCAGTAGTCAGTAGTCAGTAGTCAGCGGTCAGTAGCCCGCGAAGGCGGGCGAAATATCGTTAGCCCCGGATGGAGCGAGTCTTCGAGCGCAATCCTGGGAATCGAGAAAAATCCCTCGGGCGGTTGCCCTGTCCGCAAGGCTCAAGCTGTTCGCCCCGCCACTGACTACTGACCACTGACCACTGACCACTAACTGCTCCCTACGGCTGTCCGTCCTTCCATTCCGGCAGACGGCCCGGCGTGTAGGGCGCGCCCGCCGCTTCCATCGCCTTTTCGAGCCGGGTCAGGTCGCCTTCGAACAGTCCGCGGAGTTCGCCGAGGTACTGCTGGAAGTCTTCGGCGACGATGGCGTACTGCTGCTCATGCGTCTTCGTCGGTCGCGACAGCGTGGAGGATTGCTCTCCCACCACTTCGAACAGCCGATCCGCCAGCGACGGAGCGACGTTTTCGTTCCGGGCCGCGATGACCGAATCCCCGCTCAGGCGGATGGACATCGCGTTGAGTCTCTTTTCGAGGGCGACCGCGTCGTCCATCAGTTTCGGATCGGCTCCGGGCGTGTCGAGCAGCGCCCGCTTGATGGCGGCGACGCGGGATTTCAGATCGCCGGTCGACTGGAGCGCGCCGTTCATCGCCCGATGCAGGCCGAGCAGTTTCTTCTGGAAGGCGACGAGCGCCTGAATGTCGGCTTCGGAACGCTGGTCGAGCAGCTTGACGGTGAAGTTCTGCGGCCCGGCGAGCGGGGTCGTGACGCCGTCCACCCGCTTCGCGATGGATACGCTGTAGGTCCCCGGCATGACGAGCCAGCCGGAGGGAATGTCGGCGAAGGGGTTGTTCGGGTCAAACGTCACGTTCGAGACGACCGGGGCGGGGGTGCGGAGGTCCCACGCGACGCGGTTCATTCCGGGCGAGGCCGGTCCGAGCAGCCGCCGGACCACTTTCCCACCCGCATCAGTAATGGTGACAATCACTTGCGGGGAATCTTCCTCGGCTTCGGCGCGGAGTTCGTCATTCGTCGGATAGGGCGC
The DNA here is from genome assembly GCA_013298335.1 of Actinomycetota bacterium. Lineage (GTDB taxonomy): Bacteria > Acidobacteriota > Blastocatellia > Chloracidobacteriales > Chloracidobacteriaceae > JAAFHI01. The sequence continues at coordinate 1,554 of JAAFHI010000369.1, read as the reverse complement.
GTTGCCCTTTTCCTCGGCTTCCTTGCGCTTGTCCTTCTTCGTTTTCAGCCCCTCTTTCATGAAATAGGTGAAGATTGCGCCGAAGGGCGGGTTGGCCGCGGTGTAGTAACTCTCGCCCTGCGAACCTTTCGGTCCGCCGCCGAGCGGATCGGCTTCGATGTAGAGCAGGGCATCCTTGGTCGGGAAGAGGTTCGCCGGCTGTTCGAGCATTTCCGGCTTCAGCAGGCGGAGCGGCGAGTAATCGTCGAGAATGTAGAAACTCCGCCCGAAGGTCGCCAGCACGAGGTCGTTTTCACGCTTCTGGATGGCGATGTCGTGAATCGCAATCGTCGGCAGGCCGCCCTTGAGCTGCGTCCACTTCTTTCCGCCGTCGATGCTGAAAAACAGCCCGAACTCCGTGCCGACGAAAAGCAGATTCGGGTTGACGTGGTCCTCGGCGATGGCCTGCACCCCGCCGCGCGGCGGCAGGTTGGCGACAATCGAGGTCCAGGTCTTGCCGAGATCGGTGGATTTGAGGAGATAGGGCGTGAAGTCGCCCATCTTGTGGTTGTCGAAGCCGACGTAGACGGTATTCGCATCGAACTGCGACGGGACAATCCGGGTGATGTAGGTCATGTCGGGGACGCCGGGGAACTTGTCGAGCTTGCGCCAGTTCGCGCCGCCGTCTTCCGAGATCTGGAGCAGGCCGTCATCCGTGCCGCCAAAAAGGAGATTTTCCTTTTTCGGCGACTCGGCCAGCGCCGTCAGGTTGCCGAAGAACGAGGTCGAGGCGTTTTTCGCCACCGCGTCCGCGCCCCAGACCTTGCCCATCACCGGCAGCTTGTTGCGGTCGATCTGCCGCGTGAGGTCGCCGGAAACCGGTTTCCACGAGTCGCCGCGGTCGTCGGACCGGAACAACCGGTTGGCCGCGAAGTAGAGCCGGGTGTGCGAGTGGGGGCTGATGATGAGCGGGGAATCCCAGTTCCAGCGCAGGGGCGGCTCGCCCTTGGCGGTTTTCGGCTGGATGCCGACCCGCTCGCCGGTCTTGCGGTCAAAGCGGAACAGGTTGCCGTACTGGTATTCGCAATAGACCGTGTTCGGGTCTTCCGGGTCCACCCGCGAGGTGAAACCGTCCCCGCCGACCGTCACGAACCAGTCGGAATTGGCGCTGCCGTGCGAGTTGCGCGTCCGCGACGGGCCGCCGAGGGTGTTGTTGTCCTGCGTGCCGCCGTAGACGTTGTAGAACGGGGCAGCGTTATCCACCGACACGTCATAGAACTGCGTAATCGGCAGGTTGCTCTTGTAGTGCCAGGTGGCGGCGCGGTCGAGCGTTTCGTAGAGTCCGCCGTCGCACCCGACGAGGTAGTAGCTGGTATCGTTCGGGTCAATCCAGATGACGTGGTTGTCGACGTGCTTGTGGCGGGTCGGGAGCGGGCGAACGGTTCGCCCTCCGTCGTCCGACACCATGATCATGAAGTTCATGACGTAGATGCGGTCCACGTTCTTCGGATCGGCGAACACCGTGCCGTAGTACATCGCGGTCGTATCGAATCCGTTGCGCTTTTCCCACGTTTC
>JAAFHI010000558.1 GCA_013298335.1 Actinomycetota bacterium | reverse complement strand
GATCTCCCGTCGCGCAGGAGCGCCTGTCCGCGCGCCTCGCTGACGCGGGCGTGACGGGTGGCTACGCCGTACTTCACCCCGGCGCGGCATTTGACAGTAAACAATGGGAAACAAAGCGGTTCGCGGCCCTGGCCGACATCCTCGCCGGAAAGGGGCTGCGGACGGTCATTTCCGCCGCACCAGCGGAAGCCGCCATCGCGGAGGCCGTTCGGGAAGCCGCCGCCCCGACGACGAAACCGGTCGTCTTCACCAATCTGGCGCTGGCGGAGACGATGGCGCTCATCGCCGGGGCCGGACTGTTTGTCGGCAACGACAGCGGACCGGCGCATATCGCGGCCAGTTTCGCGCGTCCGACGGTCGTGATTTTCGGTTCTTCAAACGATACCGTGTGGCATCCCTGGACGGACGCCCCGAACGAGGTCGTCCGGCGGCGGCTGCCGTGCGTCCCCTGCGCGGGACCGGGCTGCCACGCCTTTCCGGAACCGGAGTGCATTCGACAAATTACGGTGGATGAAGTACTTGCGGCGGTCGAGCGGGTGCTCGCCCAGGCTCACTGATCGGTGCGCGACAGGCAGCGACCGGCGGTACGGAGAAATTGCTCGCGGAGCTTGTCGTCGGTGATGACGGCGGCGGCGGCGGTGATATCCGCCGGTGGACGGGGGGCGGGGGTGACATCCGGCAGGGACACGGCCTGTCCCGCCCGGACAAATTCCGCGTCGAGGATGATGTGAATCCGGGTGACCGCCGGCTGGCCGAGCACGCTGTTCAACTTGAACAGAATCTGACGGGCGAGATTTTCGAGTTGCCGCTTCCAGTGGGCATCAATCGCGGCCACCGTCAGGGTTTTCCCGGAGAGCGACACCGGACGGCTTCCCCGCAGCGTCGCTTCGCCGACCGCCAGATTCCACGCCGAAATGCAGGCGCTTTCGAGCATCCGCTCGTCGCCCCCGCTGGCTTTCAGGATGGCCGGAATCAGTTTGGCGATGCTTTCCATAGAAGGTGTCGGGTGTCGGGTGTCGGGTGTCGGGTGTCGGTAAAGGCTTGATTTCCTTTCACTTCAGGTCAACCAGTTTTACCTGAAACCCGATACCCGACACCCGACACCTTTTACTGTCCCCCCCGCCGGGCCGTGTCGATGGCCGCTTTCGCCTCTTCGGCGATTTTGGCCGCGGCGGGCTGGTCGGGGATTTTATCGTCGAGCACGATGAAGCGGTTGGTGAACCAGCGTTCGCCGTCCTTGCCGAAGGAGAGCCGCAATTCGCCCAGGTATTTGGTTTCGTAGTTGTTGACCACGAAATTCACGTTTCCGATTTTCTCGATGGGCAGCACGAACGGCTGGACGTGACCGGTGATGACCACATCGATTTCTCCCTGATGGTCCTGCGCCAGTTGCTTGGCCTGATCGATGGGAAGGTAGGCGAGCACAATCACGACATCCACTTCCTTGCGGAGTTTCGGAAGGATTTCCTTCGCCGCGACCATCGGGTCACGCCAGACGAAACCGGTGTCTTCACCCGGTCCCGGCTCGCTGAAACTGGTGATGCCGACCCGAATCTTTCCTTTCGGGGCTCGGGGCGACTTGATTTCGCGGATGATGTAGGGCGGGATGGCCACGCTCGTTTTCTTGTCGGTCGCGGGAATCAGATTCCCCGAGATCATCGACCTGAGCGCCGGAAATTCCGCCATCGCCTTCTTCGACTGCCCGACCCTGAAGTTCGGATGCAGTACCCGGAGGTCGGTATAGGTAACGTTCGCCGCGTCGAACGGATACATCGAGTAGCCGCGCATGGCGTAGTCGTTCTGGACCACGACATCCCTGAACGGCGGGTCCGCCGTGATGCCCTGATCGTTGAAAATTCCGCCCACGCTGACTTCCATCACGGGAATGTTCGTGAACGCTTTCCGAAATGCATTTGTAAAACCGACGCGCCGCGCCAGTCCCCCCAAGGGATGGGCCGGTCAGCCACAGGTGCTGAGATTGCCCCGCATTTCCCCGCTGTACATGATGGCGAGCGCCGCATTGTCGTCAGCCCCGAGAATCGTCTCCGGAATGACCGGAGGCGCTTCGGTCATCGTTGGCGCTGCGTGGGTTTCCGCCGGTTTCCGGGTTTTCGACTTCTGCTGGCCGCGCACGACGCCCAGCGCCGAGAACGCGAAGAAGAAGGCAAACACCGTCAGGAACAACTTTCGATTGAGCATCGGATACCTCGTGAAAATGAAAACGAGTGAACTGGAAAGAATGTGGACGGGAATCGTCCCCGAAAAACCCGAAGACCGGCACAGCCGGTCAACCTGTATGTAGTCGGACAATTTTTCAATCGCTTAAGCGGACTTCAGTCGCCCAGAGGAATGGCTTTCTGGATTTCCTTGTGGGCCTTGTCGACGCCCTTTTCGGCCTGATCCAGAATGTCTCCGTCGCTGTCGCCGGGCTTGCGCTTGGCGCTCCCGGCGGATTTGAGCTTTTCCTGAAGATTGAACGTGTTCGGCATCGCCTTCACTTCCTCGATGATGGCGGCGGCGCGCGTGCCGATGGTCTCGACGGAGGGGTCCTCGGAGGTGCTCTGCCCATCGCGGTGACGGTCGAGCGAGGCCTTGAGTTTTTTCAGTTCTTCCGCCATTTCCCGGACCTTCTTCTTCGGTTCTTCCGCGCCGGGGATCGTATCGAGCGACTTCTTCATGGACTCGACGTCCTTCACCGCCTTTTCGACCTTGGTCATGGTGTCGGGAATCGATTCGTTGCGGCCGATCGGATTTTCCGTTCCCCCGTCCCCCGTCCCGTTTTGGGGCGCCGGACTGGGTGTCGAACCGGGAGTGGGCGTACTGGTGGCGGCGGCATTGCGCATCTTCAGCACGTAAAACATCGCGCCCAGAGCAAGGGCGAAAATCGGAATCAGAAGAATGACGGCCAGAACGACGATGATTTTTCCACCCGATCCGGACTTCCCCGACGGGGGCTGGGGTGCGGGGGCCGCCGGTTGCGCGGCGGGGCGCGCGGGCTGGATGGCCGTGGGCGGCAACGATGGAGGGGAAGGAGGAGGAGCCGGTGACGGCGATGGCGGCGCGGCGACGGGCGCGGGGGAAGCGGAAACCGGCGGGGCGGAGGCGCCGAGCGGAGCGGTTCCCGACATTTTCGGAACGTTCGGCGACGTCGTCATGGCCGACAGGGGCGTGGTGGCTTTCGGCGGACCGCCCGGCACCGTCATGCCGCCCGGAAGCGCCGTGCCGAGGTGCTGGGTGGAGCGTTCGGCGCCCGCGCCGCCTTCGAGACGGGCAATGACGACCGTGATGTTGTCTTCTCCGCCGCGTTCATTAGCCAGCCGGATCAGGTTGCGGCTGGCATCCTCGATGGAGGGCGACGACGCCAGTATCGAAACGATGTCTTCCTCGGTCACCTTGTTGGACAGACCGTCACTGCACAGCAGGAGGATGTCGTCGGGCTGAAGCTGCTCGGAGGTAATCTCGGCGTTGACGTTTGCCTGCGTCCCGAGGGCCTGGAGAATGACGTTGTTCGGAACGTTGACGACCTCGATTCCGGCCTTTTTGACCGCGTTCGCCCACGACTGGTCTTCGGTCAACTGTCGAATCTGCGAACCGCGCACGAGGTAGGCGCGCGAATCGCCGACCTGTGAGAGAAAAAGATCGGTCCCGGCGAGGTAGGCCGCGGTGAGCGTCGCCCCCAGCCCGCGCACGGCGCTGTCGGACTGGGATT
>JAAFHI010000992.1 GCA_013298335.1 Actinomycetota bacterium | reverse complement strand
CTGCTCGATTCTCATCGGCGTGCCGCTCTGGTTCGCCATCGGCATTCTGGTGACACTGTCACCCGAACTCTCGGTGCAACTGGGCGTGACCGGAAAAATCGCCGCCGGTGAATCCATCAAGTATTGTTATATAGGGCTGGTGTTCGGCGACCTCGCGAGCGGATTCCTGAGCCAGTATTTCAAAAGCCGGAAACGGGTCATCTTCGCCTTTCAGACGGGAACGCTCGTACTGGCAACGATTTACGTACGGTCTTTCGGCATTTCCCCGACCCTGTTCTACACGCTCTGTTTTCTGATCGGCTGCACCGCCGGATACTGGGCCGTGTTCGTCACGGTGGCCGCCGAGCAGTTCGGCACGAACCTGCGGGCAACGGTCGCGACCAGCGTCCCGAATTTCGTCCGGGCGTCGGTCGTCCCGCTGACGTTCGGGATGACCGTGCTCCACGAACGTCTGGGGTTGAACTTGCTGACCAGCGCCTACATCGTGGGGATGACGTCGGGAGTGGCGGCCTACATCGCCCTGTTCCTGCTTGAAGAAACCCACGGAAAGAATCTCGACTTCGTGGAGAACTGACGGAATTGTTCAGCCGCCATCTGCCCTGCCCTCAAGGACAGGGCTATTCAAAAAACAAGCCTCGTGAATGAGGCTCAAACTGGGGTTCCCGATTCCTGAGCCCCGTTCACGGGGCTAAAAATGGAAAGAGCCCTGTCCTTGAGGGCAGGGCGACGACCGGGCTGAACTGTTACGAACTGACCCCAAAAACCGAACAACCAGAAAAATGAGGAACTTTTCATGAAATTCTGTCGTGAACTGCGGGATATCCACGCATGTTCATGGGTTCACGGGAAAAAACTCCCGGTTCCTCCCGATGATGTTGGTGTTGCACCCCATCCGAACGCCTGCTTTTCCACGGAGGGAATGCTTCATGAAAAGGCCGATTTCAAATCAGGTCCCCGGACTTTCATTTCCGAGGTTTTCCGTGATGGAGTCCCCACTTATCGGATATTCAAATGAACTGATCAGATTGCGCGCCGAAAACGCCCGTCTTCGGATGGAAAACGAGGCGCTCGCCGAGCGTCTCGTCGAATCCGGGCGGGAACTTGAAAAATTCTTTCTGGATAACCCTTTGCCGATGTGGGTCTACGACCTCGAAACCCTTGAGTTTCTTGAGGTCAACCGGACCGCGATTCAGAAATACGGCTATTCCCGCGAACAGTTCCTCGCGATGAACCTGACCGACATCCGTCCGGCGGAAGATGTCGAACGGATGCTCGATTCCATCGGACGCCAGCGCCGCGGCTATGAATGCTCGGGCAACTGGCGGCACCTGCTTGCCAACGGCGATCTCATCCACGTCGAGGTCGTCTCGCATACGATCACGTTTCGGGGACGCCGGGCGGTACTCGTCGCCGTGCATGACATCTCCGACCGGCGACGGCTCGAAGCCGATCTCCGGCAGGCCCAGCGGATGGAGGCCGTCGGACGCCTCGCGAGCGGCATCGCCCACGATTTCAACAACTTCCTGCTCGTCATCGCCGGACACTCCGAACTGCTCAAGCGGACCGTTCAGGGCGACCCGCCGGTCGAACGCCGGATCACCCTGATTCAGGACGCCGTCGAGCGGGCGAAAAACCTGACCGAACAGCTTCTGGCGTTCAGCCGCAAACCCAAGCACGACACGTCTCCGGTCAGCCTCAATGTGGTGGTGACCAACGTCCACGCCATGCTCGAACAGGTCATCGGCGACCGCATCGCCGTCAACCTCGCCCTCGCCGACGGGTTGGGCAACATCGAAGCCGACCCGACGCATATGGAACAGCTCCTGCTGAATCTGTGCCTCAACGCCCGGGACGCCATGCCCGACGGCGGGACGCTGTCCATCGAAACCCGCAACCGGACGGCGCTTCCCGAAGCCGCCAGCGGCAAATTCGGAAGTCTCTCCGGTGAACTGGTTGAACTTTCCGTCACCGATTCCGGGTGCGGGATGACCGAGGAAACCCTCGAACGGATTTTCGACCCGTTTTTCACCACCAAGGGCGATCACGGGACCGGCCTCGGGCTCTCCATCGCCTACGGCATCGTCACCCGCAACGGCGGCGAAATCCATGCCGACAGCCACCCCGGCGACGGCAGCCGCTTCACGGTCACGTTCCCCCGCACCGCCAACGCCCGGCCCGAACTGCCCGTGTTCAAACCCGCCATCAAGGCCGTGACGACCGGCGGCATCGTCCTGATCGTC
>JAAFHI010000604.1 GCA_013298335.1 Actinomycetota bacterium | reverse complement strand
CCGCCTGGCTGTGGGTGATTGGACTGGTGCTCGGAGTGGTGTTTGCGTTCATCACGAAGCAGTAAATGCCGAATTGCGGCTTGCCGAGTGGCGGACGAGTTGGTTAGGATGCCGGCTCGTCGCGGGCCATTAGCTCAACGGTTAGAGCTGCGGGCTCATAATCCGTAGGTTGTAGGTTCGAATCCTACATGGCCCACCAACCGCACAAAGAAAGCCGCCCTTGATTGGGCGGCTTTTCAGTTTTCCGGGAAATCCCGGAGAAAAAATTCAGACCGGGTTCAGTGCAGTTTCGCCGCGTAGTCCGTCCGCACCTCGGTCATGATGAAGCTGTTCAGGCCGATGCCCTCGACGGCGAGCCCCTTCATGATTTCCAGGTTTTTCCGTCCGACACTGGCTTCGGTGTATTCATAGACCGCGCCGTCCGTGAACCGGACCGTGATGGCGTCGGCATCCATTTCGAATTCGGCGACGCTCGATGTGCCGCCCAGGTTCTGGTATCGCTCCATGATCTGCTCTCCTTTCGTCTTACGTTCGAACACGTCGTTTTTTGACTTCCCGCGCGCGTTTTTGAACCCCGAAAGTATGCCACGAAACACCCGGAAAATCCACTGAAAAGCCAATGGATGGAATGGTTTAGTCTGTATTTTCAGGTCTCGTTCCCGGTCGGATTTTTCGGGTTTTCGGGGCGGATGACACCTGAAAAACGAAACGGGGACCACCGTCGGTCCCCGTTTTTACGTCTCGATTGTGTGGTGCGCCCGGAGAGGCTCGAACTCCCAACCCTCAGATCCGAAGTCTGATGCTCTATCCAATTGAGCTACGGACGCGCATTCGCGAAACGAACCCGCATCTTCAATATCCGACCACGCAATGTCAATCGCCGACGAATGCGTAATCCGCTTCCGGCGCGGTTTCCTCGGCATCGTCCGCGAAGAAGTTCATCACCCGGCTGTAGGCCGCCCGGCGTCCGATGGCCTGATTGACCAGATCGGTGATCGTCTGCGCGCCCTGCGCCAGAAACAGCGGGCGCGAGGCGAAAATGTTGGTGAAATACATGCTCGGAATGCCAAGTTCCTTGGCGTGGGCGGCGAGCGCCGTCGTGCCGAGCACGAGGTCGGGCTTGAGGTTGTCCACCGCGATGACGTCCTGATCGTAGGTTTTGCGGAACACCACCGTCGTGCCGCGCGCGGCGAGCCAGGTTTCGTCGTCTTTCGTGAACGCCGTCTGCCCGATGTTGGTCGAGACGTAGGGCACGTCGGCCCCGGCTTCGACGAGCAGCCGCGCGACCATCAGTTCGCTGCCTTCATAGCCCGCGACGATGACCGAGCCGCGAATCGGGTCTTTCCGGAAGACTTCCGCCACCGCCCGCGATTCGACGTCGGCAATTTCCTCGATGACCGACTGTTTGACGTTGAACGCCTTGCCGACGCGCTCGACCCACGTCCGCGTGCCTTCGACGCCGACCGGCGTGCAGCCCATGGAGGGAATCTTGTACTTCGCGAGCACCGCGCAGGTTTTCGTATAGAACGGATGAAGCGTGATGTTGACGCCGACCGAGAGCACCTTGCGGAAGTCGGCGATGGTGCGCGACGGGATGTGCGCGACCAGTTTCACGCCCATTCGCGCGAGCAACTGTTCGAGAAACAGCGGGTCGGCGGGAAACACTTCACCGATGGTCGAAGCCGTGTTCGCCTGCCGCGCGGGCACCCCCTCGCGCTCGGCGAGGCACTTGAGCAGTTGCGAGGCGGCGATGTCCTTGGCTTCCGCATGCGACTTCACGCCGTAGCCCGGCACGTGCATCGGCACGACCAGCGGGAACTCGGGGTCGCTTTTGGCCCGCTCCTCATATTCCTTGGCGATGGCGTCGATCGAGAGGCTGACCGTTTCCTCGTTGCAGAGCGTGATGAGCGCGATGACCCGGGGATTGAACTTCTGGATGGTTTCGCGGACAGCGTCGCGCGTGCGGTCCTCGATGCGGCCATTGGTCAGGTCCGCCGAGGTGTAAACCGGTGTCAGAATTGACTTTCGCGCGCCGTAGAAGTGCGACACGAAATCCAGCCCGTACACACAGCCCGCGTTTCCGACGAGAATCGGGACGATTCCTTCGACCCGCATCATCACCCGCAGACTGCCGAACGCCTGGCACATCGACAGCGGCGCGTGCTTGCTCTCGCACGATTTGATCTGGTTGAGAACTTCTAATTTCATAAAAAGTCTTGGAGTCAGACTCCCGACTCCCAGACTTGTATTTAAAGGACCATGCATTCGAGTTGCGACGGCATGAGGTCTTCTTCGAGGGCCGGTTCGAGGCCGCCGAACTTCCGCGCTTTCATGATGTCGTTGGAAAAGGCTTCGAAATCCACCGCTTTGGGCAGCTTGGACTGGCCGAACTTGATGGCGTATTCGAGGTTTTCGAAATAGCCGATGTGCTGCGGATCGTCGGCGACGAGCTGGAAGGCCATGCTCTTTTTGCGGATGTCGTCCGAAAGGGGAATCCGGGCGATGATGTCGATGCCCGCTTCCTCCGCGTAGCGTTCGCCCCAGCCGGAGCCGTCGTCGCGGTTGATGACCATTCCGAGCACGCGCGTCGTGCCGCCCTGTTCGGCGAAGTAGCGCACCGCGCCGCAGAGGTTGTTCACCACGTAGAGCGCCTGGTGGTCGTTGCCGCCGATGAGGATGATGTCGCGCACCATCGACTTGGCGATCGGCGTGCCGAAGCCGCCGCAGACCACGTCGCCGAGAAAGTCATAGATGACGTAGTCGAATTCCCACTTGTCGAACCCCATCTGCTGGAGCAGGTCGAAACTGAGCGTGATGCCGCGTCCGCCGCAGCCGCGCCCGACTTCGGGGCCGCCGAGTTCCATCGCGTAGACGCCGTGACGTTTGTAGATCACGTCGGAAATTTCCGGGACGAGGCTGGCGGCCTTGGCTTCATGCCGCAGCGCCCAGGCTTCGAGGACGGTGGGAAGCGCCTGTCCGCCGAACAGCAGTGCCGTCGAGTCATGCTTCGGGTCGCACCCGATCTGCATGACCCGGTTGCCGTGCCGGGCGAGGTGGTAGCTTAAATTCGAGGTAATGAAGGACTTCCCGCTACCGCCCTTGCCGTAGAGAGCAACGATGCGACGATCTTCGGGCATAGCAACACGCCTGTCTTCAAACGGAATTGGCGCATGTGGGGAAAGCGCGATTGCGTCGGATGAAAGAGAACCGGAAAAGTAAGGAAAGTGAGAAAAGCGTAAGGTCAAGCCCTTACGCCTTGCTACCAAGCTACATTCGGCATTGTGCGTTTCAAAACCTTTTTTCCGTATTGAAAATGGATTCCAGATTGTGGTGGCCGCCGTCCCTCACTGACGCGCGGGGTTCCATACCCGTCGCTCGGTCGGTATGGAACCCCGCGCGTCAGCAAGGGACGGCTTTTTCCATTTTGCTTCCGTCTTTTGCGGGCGGCATGCTACAAGCGAAACACGCCAATCAGACCCGCAAGGAACGCTCATCCGCCATGGAATTCATTGAAA
>JAAFHI010001044.1 GCA_013298335.1 Actinomycetota bacterium | reverse complement strand
CCGGCTACAATCTTCGCATCCCTTCAGGATGCGTTCAAACCCAATACAACCGAAAAAGGCATCCTACCGGAATGTGTTCAGGGTGTTCACAACCGAAAGGGCATTCCGACGGGATGCCCAGAATGTAGCCGGTGGTCAGGCGCACGCCGGAGGCGTCGCCGCCACCACCGGAACCGGTCCGGGAAAATATTTCGCGTCCTGAAGGGACGCGCAGAAAGAAATCGGATTCCGCGCATCCTTCAGAATGCGTTCGAGCCGCGCACGGTCGTTCAGGCGAACATTTCGGGGTGATTGCGCAGGTAGATGAGGCGCAGGCCGTCGAGGGTGAGGTTTTCGTCGATTTCGGTGATGAGCGGCGAGCCCTTGCCGATCAGCCGGGCGAGGCCGCCGGTGGCGATGACCGCCGCGAGGTCGCCCATTTCGTCGGCCATCCGCCGCAAAATGCCTTCGACCAGCCCGATGTAGCCGAAATACAGCCCGGACTGAATGCTCCCGATGGTCGTGTTGCCGACTACGCGCGGCGGATGCGCGATGCTCACGCGCGGGAGGCGGGCGGCGCGCTGGAAGAGGGCTTCCGCCGAAATGTTGATGCCGGGCGTGATGACGCCGCCGAGATATTCGCCGAATTTCGAAATCGCGTCGAAAGTCGTCGCCGTCCCGAAATCCACCACCACGCAGGGGCCGCCGTGCCACTCGTACGCCGCGACCGCGTTCACGATGCGGTCCGCGCCGACGTCGCCGGGCGCGTCGTACTTGATGGGCATCCCGACGTTTTCCGTCGGTCGGACGAAAAACGGCTCGTGGTTGAAGTAGGTCTGGGCCATCCGGAAGAGCGTGAAGTTGAGCGGCGGCACGACCGAGGCGATGGCGATGGCCTTGATCTTCTCCGGGTCGAGTTTTGAGAACGTGAACAGATTTCGGCAGAGAATGCCGTATTCATCCACCGTGCGCTCGCGTTCGGTCGTCAGCCGCCAGTGCGCGATGAGCGCCTCGCCCTGATACACGCCGAGCGTGGTGTTGGTATTTCCGACGTCGATGACCAGAAGCATGGGCGGCTTATTTTTTTGGGAGAAGGATGAAAACGAAAAAACCGGGACGGAAACGTCGGGTGGAAGGAGTTTCCGTCATCGACGTACTCTCCACTTCCCCTTTTTCCCCGATTTTTTATGGAAGGGACCCGGTCGCGCCCACCGCTCCGCCGTTGTAGCGCGTCGCTCGAACCTGCTTACACAGGTGGGCAGCCTAGCTCCAGACCATTGCGCATCGGACTGTGCCGAAACACTTTAGCGAGGAAAATCGCATCGGCTTCCCGTTCAAATCGCATCGGCTCAAACACTTGCGCCCGTCACCAACGGGGCAGAAAAGTCGCGACCGGGCGCGCAATGTAGCGAAAGCAGACACCGGCGGCAAGCCAGTTAGGAAGGTCTGGGGAGTCTGGGGAGTCTTGAGGGTCTGGGGAGTCAAAAAAAATCCGGATTCAGGAATTTCCGGGAGTCACTGAAACTCGGGTGTCGTGGGAGGTTCGGGGTAGGCTATGGTAGTTTTCGACTCCCGAATCGTTCGAGACTCCCCAGACGCCCGAGACTCCCAAGACTCCCCAGACTCATTCCCATTGTTTCCCAAACTTCCACCATCGCTGCTCGTCGGGCTGGGCATTCTGGCCAGCCGGTTGTCCGGGCTGGTCCGCAACAAGATTTTCGCCTACTACCTCGGCGACTCCGAGTACGCCGGGATTTTCCGCGCGGCGCAGCGGATTCCGAATTTTCTCCAGAACCTGCTCGGAGAGGGCGCGCTGTCGGCGTCGTTCATTCCGGCCTATTCGCGGCTACTCGCCGAAAAGCGGGATGAAGAAGCCGGGAAACTCGCCGGGGCGATTTTCGGGCTGCTCGGCGTGGTCGTCTCGATTCTGGTCCTGATCGGGATTTTCGCCGCGCCGGTGCTGACGCGGGTGATCGCGCTCGGTTTTACCGGTCGGAGCTACGATCTGACGGTTCAACTCGTCCGGATTTTCTTTCCGGGCATCGGCGTACTGGTGCTGTCGGCGTGGTGTCTCGGCATTCTGAACAGCCACCGGAAGTTTCTGCTGCCCTACATCGCGCCAGTGATGATGAACCTCGCGGTCGTCGTCG